>JAYVUD010000227.1:0-10850 GCA_043788335.1 Chloracidobacterium sp.
GACCGGGGTGGCGAACCTGCCGGCAGGCGTCGAGATGGTGATGCCGGGTGACAACATCCAGATGGAGATCACCCTGATCGCCCCGATCGCGATGGAAAAAGGACTCCGCTTTGCTATCCGCGAAGGCGGCCGCACGGTCGGAGCCGGAACGGTTTCGGAAATTGTTGAATAAGCAAGTTTAGATTCCAGCTTTAGCCGGCTGCTCGCTAAAGAAAGAGCCAATTAAAGTTGTAACTCTAAACGAGAGGATATATGCCAAGAGATAATATTATTTTGCAGTGCACTGAGTGCAAAGAGCGCAATTACGTGACGACCAAGAACAAAAAGAACACGCCGGCCCGTCTGGAGTTCAAAAAGTTCTGCCGACGTTGCCGTTGTCATCGTCTGCATCGAGAGAACAAATAGATCTTGTTCAGAGTAAAAAGAGGGGAGCGGAGAAAGACTGTTTTCCGCTGTCCGCTAATTACTCTTTGCGTTGGATATAGGGGCGTAAGCTCAATGGTTAAACTGTCGGTCTCCAAAACCGAACTTGTGGGTTCGAATCCCTCCGCCCCTGCCATTGAAATTTTAGGAGATAAATAAGGTGTCAGAAGCAGTAGCTCCGATCGAAGGAAAACACAAAGAAGGGATCGGCGAGTTTGTCAGAAAAACTCGCAGTGAACTCGACAAGACGTCGTTCCCGTCGTCCGATGACGTCAAAAGTACGACGATCATCGTGATCGTGAGCGTGTTGTTTTTTGCCGCCTATCTGTTTCTGGTAGATCACGCGTGGACCTATCTTTTAGACGGTCTCGCCTGGTTGATCAATAAGATCGCCGGCATTTAAGGTAACTCAAGATGAAGCAGTGGTATTTTATCCACACATATTCGGGGCACGAAAATAAGGTCGTTGAGAGCCTGTATGCGCGAATTCGCGATATGCAGCTCGACGAACTGATAACGTCCGTTCTGCTCCCGAAAGAAAAAGTCGTCGAAATGCGCGGCAATAAAGAGTATGTCTCGGAACGGATGTTTTATCCGGGATATGTATTGGTCGAGATCGAGTGCGACGAAAAGGGCAAGATACCGGATAACGTGTTTCACGTCATCAAGGCAACGCCGAAGGTCACCGGATTTTTGGGCGGAAAGGCCCCGACACCGCTAACGCAGGAAGAGGTCGACCAGATCGTTCGCAACATCGAGGTCGCCACCGAGAAGCCGAAACCGAAATTTTCGTACGAGGTCGGTGAGGTCGTCAGGATCAAATCGGGCCCGTTCGCGAGCTTTACCGGCAAGGTGGAAGACGTCAACGAAGACAAATCGACGCTAAAGGTTTCGATCACCATCTTTGGACGCTCGACACCGTACGAATTGAGTTTTTTAGAAGTAGAAAAAGTTACGTTTGCAGAAGAAGAATAAATGAGGACATTTTTGGGGAATTAGCCACAGAGCACACAGAGAATTTGTGAGAGAGTTTTATCAAATGGCAATCTCATCCTGCTCTGTGAACTCGGTGGCGAAACTTCGAAATCGTTAATCGAAAAAGTTATGGCAAAGAAGATCACAGGTTATATTAAGTTACAGATTCCCGCCGGTAAGGCGAATCCGGCGCCGCCGATCGGCCCGGCACTCGGCCAGCACGGCGTTAACATCATGGAGTTTTGCAAGGCGTTCAACGCCAAAACGCAAAACGACGATCCGGATATGAAAATTCCGGTCGTAATTTCGGTCTACGCCGACCGTTCGTTCTCGTTCGAAACCAAAACGCCGCCCGCCGCCGACCTTTTGAGGAAAGCATCGGGTATCGCCAAGGGTTCGGGCAAGCCGAATAAGGAAAAGATCGGTACGATCACCAAGGCGCAGATTGAAGAGATCGCCAAAAAGAAAATGGTCGATCTCAACACGTCAAATCTCGAATCGGCGGTCAAGACGATCTCTGGAACGGCGAAATCGATGGGGTTGACGATAGTATAGTTAGTCGGCAAGTCCTATTGGATACATAGGTCCCGTAGGTCTCATTAGGGAGAGCAACCAGATTGCTCGTTAGTACCTGGAGGTAAAATGAAACGAGGCAAGAAATATCTTGCGGCTCTAGAGAAAATTGAGCCGCGTAAGAAGCACACCCTTGACGAAGCGGTGGCGAAATTGAAAGAGATCACGTTTGCTAAGTTCGACGAGACTGTCGAGCTTACGATGTGGCTTGGCGTTGATCCCCGCAAGGCGGATCAGCTTGTTCGCGGAACAGTCGTTCTGCCGCACGGACTCGGCGGTACTGCCAAGCGGATCGTCGTCATCGCACAGGGTGACAAACTCCGCGAGGCCGAAGAGGCCGGTGCCGATATGGTCGGCGGCGACGACATCCTTGACAAGATCAAGGGTGGCTGGCTCGACTTTGACGCACTCATTGCGACGCCCGATATGATGGGCAAGGTCGGACAATTAGGTAAGATCCTCGGTCCTCGAGGCCTCATGCCGAATCCAAAAACAGGAACGGTCACGATGGACGTTAAAACCGCCATCGAAGAAACCAAGGCCGGCAAGGTCGAATACCGCGTCGACAAAACGGGAGTTATCCACTCGCCGGTCGGCAAGGTGTCGTTTGACAGCGATAAATTGGCCGAAAACACCAAAGTTCTGATCAATGCCGTCATTAAGGCCAAGCCGACCACGGCGAAAGGCCGCTATCTGAAAAAGATCAATATGGCCGCAACGATGAGCCCGGGCGTTCTGCTCGATGAGCTTGCGTACGTTTAAGTGAGGAGTGTCAGTAGCCCGCACGTGAGTAAGGGCTCATTAAGATAATGAAATCGAGAGAAACAAAACAAAAAGATCTAGCCGCCCTCACTGAGTCGCTGCAGAAATCCACCTCCGCGATGGTCGTCAGCTTTTCCAAGCTTTCGGTCAACAAGGATCAGGAGTTTCGCAGCAGCCTGCGCGAGGCCGGTGCAAAATATCAGGTCGTCAAAAACACTTTGGCCCGCATTGCCGTCAAGGGGACCCCGTTCGAAGATACAACGGACCACCTTAAAGGCGTGACGGCGATCGCCTGGACCGACAGCGACCCGGTCGTTCTGTCCAAGGCAATTTCCAAGTTCATGAAGGAAAATGCCGACGTCTACACCTTTAAGACAGGTGTGGTTGACGGTAAATTGGTGAATCTCGCGCAGTTGACGACGATCGCCAACCTTCCGTCTAAGGACGAGCTTATTTCCAAGCTGCTCTGGGTCATCAACAGCGGTGCACAGCGTCTGGTTACGGTCATTAATGCCGTGCCGCGTGACCTGGCCGTCGTGATCAAACAGATCGGCGAGCAGAAAGAAGGCCCCGCCCCGGCGGCGGTTTCTGAACCGGAAGCAGAAGTTGAGGCAGCATCCGTTGAGGCCGCTGCTGAGGCTCCCGTCGAAGCGGCAACGGCCGAAGCCGAAGTTGAAGCAGCACCCGTTGAGGCCGCTGCTGAGGCTCCCGTCGAAGCGTCGGCAGTTGAGGCTGCAGCAGAACCGGCAGCCGAAGACGCTGCTGAATAGTAAAGTTTTTGAGGCCGCGGATCGGATACGGTCCGCGACCTCGAGATTGAAAATGGGCCCGTCGGGCCCGAATGGCCGTACTCAAGGAAAACGAGCCGATGGGATTTGTCAGGATCCGTCGGCGTCGGACAAACAGGAAAGGTGATGCAACCCTGCCCTCGTGCGTCCCGTGGGTTCTCGCGGCTGACACAAACCGTGGTTTTCGGACCACGATTAATTAACAATAAAGAACCCCTTTGGAGGAATAGTAAAAAGTCATGGCAATAACAAGAGCTGATGTAGTTGAATATTTGAAAGGTGTGTCGCTTCTCGAAGCGTCGGAATTGGTTAAGGAACTCGAAGAAGTCTTCGGTGTGTCGGCAGCTGCCGCTGCGGCTCCGATGATGATGGCCGCTCCGGCTGATGGCGGCGGTGCTGCCGTTGCTGAGGAAAAAGATGCGTTTGACGTCATCATAACGGCTGCTGGCGGCAACAAGATCGCCGTCATCAAGATCGTTCGTGAGATCGTCACGGGTCTCGGCCTCAAAGAAGCCAAGGATCTGGTCGACAGTGCCCCGAAAGCCATCAAAGAAGGCGTTACGAAGGCAGAAGCCGACGAACTCAAGACGAAACTCACCGATGCCGGTGCGACCGTCGAGATCAAATAGCTTTTCAGGAGATCGGGGTGCCGGTATGATTCCGGCACTCCTTTCTTTGAAAACAGTACAGTTTAGTGTTAATCTAGGAGTTTCACATTCTGCGGCGAATATCGTTTTTTGTGAAATTGCCGGCTAGTCGGTGCGGAAGTTGCTGGTAAATGGAGCTTCCGGTGGTTTTAGAGCGGCAGATGCCGCATGTAATTGGAGAGTTAGTGTCCCGATTTGGCACTCTCGAGCACATCTTATAACAGCGAAAAGCTGCTGAAAAAGCGGTCAGGGCAAACTTTACCCTAGGCCGCGTTTGCCGTCTTTTCGCGCGAGATATTTGGGAGATTTTGCTAGGTGCATCGTATCAGCAACTTTTCCAAAAATCAACAGGTATTTTTGATAGCCCGCTTTAAATTAATATGATCAATAATCCGCTACAAAGCAGTTCCAACGGCCTCGGACGACGAACTAGCCAATCGCCTGAACGCGTTGATTTTTCCAAGATCTATACGACGGCCCAGATCCCCAATCTGATCGAGGTCCAGCGTGAGTCCTACAACCGCTTTCTTCAGATGGATCTGATCCCTGAGGAACGCGATTATATCGGGCTCCAGTCAGTGTTCTCGTCGATCTTTCCGGTATCCGATTTCCGCGAGACGGCGACGCTCGAGTACGTCGAGTATCAGATCGGAAACTGGCAGTGCAAATGCGGTAATCTCGAGGGCCTCGAGCATCTGCGTGCAAACTGTAAAAATTGTAGTGCCAAGATCAAGGTCGATCCGTTCAATCCGGCCGAAGTGCTTTGTACAAATTGCGGCACATTCAATGCCGTCCGCCCGAACCTTTGCAACAACTGCGGAGAACCGGTCGGCTTGAAACACAAGCACGACCAGAAAGAGTGTCAGGAACGCGGAATGTCATTCAGCGTGCCGCTCAAGGTCAAGATCCGTCTGACGGTTTACGACAAGGATCCGGAAACCGGGACGTCGACCATTCGCGACATTAAGGAAGAGGATGTGTTCTTTGGCGAGATCCCGCTGATGACCGATAACGGCACGTTTATCATCAACGGTACCGAACGCGTCATCGTGTCCCAGTTGCACCGTTCGCCCGGCGTGTTTTTCAAGGGTGACCGCGACGAATTTCTGGCCAAGATCATTCCGTACCGCGGTTCGTGGGTCGAATTTGAGTACGATCAAAAGGGCATCCTGCACGCCCGTCTCGGCAAGCGTAAGATCATCGCGACCATCTTCTTGCGTGCGCTCGGCTTATGGCTCAATCCGCAGATCGATATGAAATCGGTCTCGGACAGCATTCTCGAAGAGGTTGTCAAAAACGCCGAGTATGCCAACTCGAGCATCCTCAAGCTTTTCTACGTCACGGACGAAGTTTCTGTGGATAAAGGCAAGCTCTTTATGAAGGTCAAGCCCGAGGGCGACACTCACTTGGTCGGAATGCGGGCGGAAGAGGACATCAAGGACAAGAGAGAAGACGTCACGCGAATCGGCAAGAAAGTGACCAAGTCGGCTCTCGCCGATCTGCGTCGGATGGGCAGGGAACGGGTCGAGGTAATGGCCGCCGACTTCGAAGAGGTCTATGCTCTCGACGATGTCGTTAACACTGAAACCGGCGAGGTGATCATCGAGTCCAATACCCTGATCACGCCGACCAAGTTGCAGCAGATCGTCGAAGAGGGCGTTGCCAGTTTCGAGGTGTTCTTTCCGAAACGCGACATCATCGGCGAGATCATCGCTCAGACGCTCAGAAAAGACGCGATCACCAAACCGGTCGACGCGCTGCTCGAGATCTATCGTAAGATGCGTCCCGGCGATCCGCCGACCGTCCCGACGGCTTATCGTCTGCTCGAAGGCATGTTCTTCGACGCACGCCGGTTCGATCTGTCGCGTGTCGGCCGCCTGAAATTTAACATCAAGATGGGCCGCCCGGAACGCGAGGATATCACCAATCCGCTGCTCAAGGCAGGCGATTTCATCGAGGTAGTCAACTACCTTCTCCGAATGAAGAAGGACAGCGAAAATTACGGTCAGGACGATATCGATCACCTCGGCAACCGCCGCGTTCGTGCTGTCGGCGAGCTGCTCGAAAATCAGTTCCGCATCGGCCTCGAACGTATGGAGCGGGCGATCAAGGAGAAAATGTCCATCCAACAGGACATGTTCACCACGATGCCGCGTGACCTCGTCAACGCCAAACCGGTGACGGCCGCGGTCCGCGAGTTTTTCGGATCGTCGCAACTTTCGCAGTTTATGGACCAGACCAATCCGCTTTCCGAAATTACGCACAAACGGCGTCTTTCGGCACTCGGGCCCGGCGGTCTCTCGCGTGAACGCGCCGGATTTGAGGTTCGCGACGTTCACCCGACACACTATGGCCGCATCTGCCCGATCGAGACGCCTGAGGGACCTAACATCGGCCTCATCTCGTCACTGTCGTGCTTTGCACGAATTAACGAATTCGGATTTATCGAATCGCCGTATCGTCGCGTTGTCAACGGACGCGTGATCGAGTATGTCCGGATCCAGAATGGCGGCGACACGAAATTCAAGCCCGGCGAGCACGTTCCGCAAGAGGACGTCGAGGCGGCAAACGCCAAGATCAAAGACGGCAAGATCGCCGAATTTGAGCCGTGGCCGTTCTACCTGACCGCGTGGGAAGAAGATAAATGGATCATCGGCCAGGCGAACATCGAACTCGACGCCAATGGCAATATCGTTAACGAACGAAATGCCGCCCGGCAAAAAGGTGAGTTTATTACCGCCGACCGCAACGAGACGCAGTATATGGACGTTAGCCCGAAACAGCTCGTTTCGGTCGCGGCATCGCTGGTTCCGTTCCTCGAAAACGATGACGCCAACCGTGCCCTTATGGGTTCGAACATGCAGCGTCAGTCCGTTCCCCTGCTTCGTGCGGAATCGCCGTACGTCGGCACCGGTATGGAAAAGATCGCCGCCCGCGACTCGGGTGCCGTGGTCATCGCCAAACGCGACGGCGTCGTCGATTACGTCGACTCAGAGCGAATCATCGTCAAGGCCGACCATCAGGTCGACGGCACGATCTCGCGTGAGGTGACGGCGGATATCTACTCGCTGGTCAAATTTAAGCGTTCAAACCAGAACACCTGTATCAACCAGCGTCCGATCGTTCAGGTCGGCGAACGCGTTAAGAAAGGAATGGTGATCGCTGACGGGCCGTGTACGGACCGGGGCGAACTCGCTCTGGGCCGCAACGTGCTGGTGGCGTTTATGCCGTGGCGTGGTTACAACTTTGAGGATGCCATTCTGGTTTCCGAGCACATGGTCAAGGACGACTACTACACGTCGATCCACATCGAGGAACTCGAGATCGAGGCCCGCGATACCAAACTCGGACCCGAAGAGATCACGCGCGACATCCCGAATATCGGCGAAAACATGCTTCGCGATCTCGACGAGAGCGGCATCATCCGCATCGGTGCCCAGGTCAAACCGGGCTCCGTGCTTGTCGGCAAGGTCACGCCCAAGGGCGAAACGCAGTTGACGGCCGAGGAAAAACTCCTCCGTGCCATCTTCGGCGAAAAGGCCGGCGACGTTAAGGACGCTTCGCTTACCTGCCCTCCGGGCATCGACGGTACTGTCGTCGACGTTCAGATCTTTACTCGCAAGGGGCAGGATAAGGACGAACGAAGTCTCGACATCGAGGGAATGGAAGAAGAAGATTTTCATCGCGATCTCGACGATGAAATTCGTATCCTCCAGGAACAGCGTGACGAGCGCATCTACGAACTCTTTGACGGGCGCAAGCTCAACAAGGATCTCGTCGATGGCAAAGAGGTGATGATCAAGAAAGGCGAGACGTTGACACGTGAGATCCTGAACGGCGTCGATATCAAATTGCTCCGCAAAGCCGATGTTTCGGCCGGATCGATCGATATCACCGCCGAGGTCAAGGAATACGAGCAGCGTACGGAACGCCAGATCAACATTCTTCGCGATATCTATGACGAAAAGATCACCAAGCTCAAGCAGGGCGACGAACTGCCGCCGGGCGTGATCAAGATGGTCAAGGTGTTTGTCGCGATGAAACGCAAATTGAGCGTCGGCGACAAGATGGCCGGACGCCATGGTAACAAGGGCGTCATCGCCCGCATCCTGCCCGAGGAGGATATGCCGTACCTGCCGGATGGAACGCCGGTCGAGATCGTGCTCAATCCGCTCGGCGTGCCCTCGCGTATGAACGTCGGACAGATCCTCGAGACACATCTCGGATGGGCTGCCCGCGTCCTCGGCCTGCACTTTGCGACCCCTGTTTTTGACGGTGCGAGCGAGGTCGAGATCAAGGAATATATCGGAAAGGCAAACGCCAAGTACGACGAACTCGGTCTGCCGCCATCGGTCGGACCGTCGGGCAAAACGCGTCTCTATGACGGTTTGACCGGTGAGCAGTTCGAGCAGAAAGTAACCGTCGGTTACATTTATATGCTCAAGCTCTCGCACCTGGTCGACGACAAGATCCACGCCCGCTCGATCGGACCGTATTCGCTGATCACGCAGCAGCCACTGGGCGGTAAGGCTCAGTTCGGCGGACAGCGTTTCGGAGAGATGGAAGTTTGGGCTCTCGAGGCGTACGGTGCCGCACACATCCTGCAGGAATTGCTCACGTGCAAATCCGACGATGTGG
Organism: Chloracidobacterium sp.; assembly: GCA_043788335.1. Classification (GTDB taxonomy): domain Bacteria; phylum Acidobacteriota; class Blastocatellia; order Pyrinomonadales; family Pyrinomonadaceae; genus OLB17. Next base: position 8,807 of record JAYVUD010000227.1, read on the forward strand.
CGGGCCGCTCGAAGATCTACGAAACGATCGTCAAGGGCGTTTCGAATTTCGAGCCGGGCATTCCCGAATCGTTCAACGTGCTGGTCCGCGAGCTCCAGAGCCTCTGTCTCGATGTCGAACTCATTCAGGAAGATGAGATCGACCCTGAAGATGTGGCTGCAGGTGTGGACGCGATCGTCGGCGTTGATTAAAGGCTCAAGTCCCTCGTGCGAACGAGTAATGTGCTTGTGTGAATGATTTGCTACCGATTGTGACTTTATTGGTGCGGAGTGTGAAAGAAAAAGGAGCTTGTGTGAAATGACAAGCTCCTCGTGTGAATGAAACTGTTGGCTATGTGAACGATCTACTCGCTCGTGTGAACGATTAACCCGGTAGTGTTGTAGATCGACTAACCTAAGTCAACGAATTTGAGACGATTGAGTTGAATGAACCGGGTATCGGAAGTGTCCAGGATCGAACGAACATATTGTTTCATCATCTGGGCTCTGATGATGATGCCATCTTTGTCGTTGTACATGAGGGCATTGCGTTCGTTACGGGCCGCTCGAGTCGGGCCTTTTGCGTTGATAGCTGTTTGATTTAACGTGTTTAGGTCGCCGAGCCACGCGTCGAGTGTTGCGGTCTGGTATTCAGCCTCGGTCGGGCTGTAATCAGGATTCGACTTAAGTTGCTCTATGAATAAATCGATCGATTCGAGTTGTCCCGCAAAACTGCGGTTCGAAGATGAAACACTCTTTTTTGATTCGTCGATTGGAGTTAACGGGTCATCGGGAGTCTTCGCAGAAACACGGACACCGCGAATCGCGTTTGCGGTTGTTCGAACGTCGCTAATGAATTCGGATGTCAGACCCTGGCCTTTCGCGGCATTGAGAATCTTGGTTACGCGTTTCGGAACGAGTTTGAAAGCCGCCATTCGAGCACCGACAGCGTTTTCCTCGGCTGGCAAGACATTGTTGACGCCCTGCATCACGACGGAAATTGCCGCTTCGTATGTTTGCAGGCTTCCGATCTCGATCAGGGCTTTGGACGGTTTGTAAATACCTCCGATACTCTGAGCGATTGAAATTGCAGTACGCAGATTATCAAGGTTTTTGGCATGGGTTTGTTCATTATTGGGCATAGGGTCGAGTCTCCGTAGCAAAAATCCGATTTTTATTTGACGTGAGCAATATAGACCCGACAGTTTGAGATGTCAACCGACGGGAATGGCCGAAAAAGAGAGTAAGAAAGTATGTCCAAAAGAAGCAAAGTAGAATTAAAAGATTTAGCGACTGTATCGGACACGGTTACTGCCAGTCCAAACACCCGAAACCATAGATTTTTGGTCGGTGGAGCAGTTGTTTTGCTTCTGATGATTGGTATTGGTGCGTTCGCAAAAAATGGTTGGCTGCCCAGCACCGACGCGGCGACCGGAAAGAGGACGGGCTGGTTCGGGAGAGAGTTGCCTAAGAACGCATCGAGCAGTTGGAATCCGCTCGCTCCACCGCTGCCCACACCGACGCCGCAACTCTTGACGGAATACGTGTACGCGGGTTCGCGGCTACTCGCGGTTGAGGACGCCAATGCGAACGCGGCGCCACCGGCCGATCTTGCGGTTTGGAGGCCGTCGAACGGAATGTGGTACGTGCTTGGCGGAGCTAATACACAATCTGTCTATTTTCAGTGGGGAACGAACGGCGACGTTGCCGCTCCCGGTGACTATGATGGCGACGGCAAGACCGACTTTGCGATCTTTCGGCCGTCATCCAACACCTGGTGGATAATGAAATCGAGCGACAACTCATATTACGCTGTGACGTTCGGCACGACGGGCGACAAGGTTGCGCAGGCCGATTACGACGGCGACGGCAAGACGGACATCGCTGTGTTTCGAGCGTCGGGCGGATTAGGCACTTGGTATTGGCTGAACAGCGGCAGCGGAAACTCGTTCTCGCAGCAACAATTTGGCCTCGCCAGCGACTTACCCGCCGCCGCCGATTACGACGGGGATGGACGGGCAGACATCGGGGTTTGGCGAAACTCAAACACCACATTCTACTCAGTC
>JAYVUD010000228.1:0-2878 GCA_043788335.1 Chloracidobacterium sp.
GTTGTCGCCGGCGATGGCGGCTTCGAGATATTTTCGCGCCTCAGGATATTTTCCCTGTTTCAGCTTGACCATCCCGAGTGCCGTATTTGCCATTCCGGACGCAGGCTTTAGAGCTAGAGCGTTCATCAAAAACGGCTCGGCATCATCCCAGCGGTTAGTGTGGTAGAGCAGGTCGCCAAGGTACGCGTTGCTGTCTGCATCGTCGAGGACGCTTGCCTGCATTTCGTCATCAAAAGATAGTTTCCGCTTAAGCGTGATCTCGGTGTATTGGAACTGCTGTTTTGCGACGTATTGCCGCAGGTCAGCCTCCATCTTGTCGTACGTTGTTTGAAACGCCTCTTGAAACGCCTTTTCCGGCGGCGTGTCCCTGAGTAAGGCCGTGAAAAAGCGGTTAAGCCCGTCGGATTTGCCGGTAAAGGTCAGGTAATGGATCAGTGCCCACGACTCGGCGTAAAAGATACTTCGCGAATGATCGGCTGTCTGATGAAGCTGAAAATTGGTGACCTTGAACAGCTGTGCCAACGGCAACAGGCTAACGTTCTGAAGCAGGCCGAGATGTCCGCTCTGCGGCAGCCCGAGTTTGACCTTTTGATCACCCGAGATCTCGAACGTCTGGTAATACTCGGCCATCCCCTCATTGAGCCAGGGCGGTATTTCCGATTTGCCGTAGTTCGTCTCCATTATGAAATGCACGTACTCGTGAAAGATCGTGCCGAAGGTGGTGCGGTCGTCGCCCTCGAGCGAGAGCGTAATGTAGTTGACATCCTCGCCCGGCTGAAAATAGCCGGCGATAAAAGTGTCTATCTTCCTGTCGGCACGCTTCGGCTTAAACTGCTTATACGATCCATCATTCTTAAAAACGATCACGTTCGTCGGTATCGACGACGAAAGGTTCGCCCGGCTGAAAAGCATCCGAAACGTCTCACGGAACTGCTCGAGCCGCGTCCCGACTTTGCGAATGTCTTTTTCCGAGGCGTTGCCGATCAGTAGAAAGTTCTTTGACTGAACCCGTGTCCAAACGTCCTTGGCATCCGCCTGAATATACGAGGCAAAGACGAGCACCGCCGATAGCATGACAATAGCGATGATGCGAGAGTGTTTCATAACGTCCTAGGCGAAAAATATCACAATTCTCGGTGAAACGTAAGCGTCAGTAGGGTCGCCGATCCATATTTAGCCGAGGAACAGTGGTTATGATGCGGCAATGCATCAGATATTTGCGAGAGTGAAAAAATATCTGAGTATTTCGGTGTATTGGATGTTTACTCTCGTCAAGAACAACGGCGACTGTTCCTTATTTCCCAGAGGCACACTATGCGAACAACCCACTTTCTCCTGACGATCCTTTTCATTTTCGGCGTTTTCACCATCGGCACATCTGCCGCGTCCGTACCTGACCAGATCGACGTCCGCTCGATGCACATTACTTATTCGGCAAATGCCTCTGACGCGTGGGTCAACCTGACGGCGCACCGAACAAACGGCCTGCAGGTAGTTTACGGTGGTCTCGGTTCGGTCGGCCTATCGCACCTCAACGCGTGCTATCCATGCCAGATACCGAGCACATTTTCGAGCAACGGATTTCAGGCTGGACTCCAATTTAACTGGGGAATGGACAAGACGGCGTACTTTTTTATTGATTCGGCCACATCGGACCCGATCGTTGTCAGCCCTCGCTACACGTGGAAACGCCGCAACATAGCGATCGGCGGCCGCACGTTACTCCATGGACGCATTGAGATCCGTGATCAGAACACCATTATTGCCATCGACCCGGACGTCACGCTCAACGGCAATTTCTCGGCCCAGTTCTTCCAAACCGACCTTTCAACTATGCGCCGTGCCATCCAGTTTACGCAGATCGATTATGAGCTAGATCAGCCCGCCGACTGATTTCGCGGTGAGTTAACACGGCCTGGGTCATGCGGCGGCGAACAAACAGAAAAGGCTTTGCTCAAACCGTTTTGGTTCGCGCAAAGCCTCTATACCTTTGGATCCGGAGCACAGGCAAACGATCAGGCACCCAAATATGCCAACTATTGCACCGTATCGCTGACGATCTCGCAATTGATGATCGTGCCCGCCGGGAGGTCGATCTTTTCGAGCGGATCGAGGAATTTGGAATTTATTACCCGTGTTTTAGCGATCGTAATTCGGAGAATTACGCCAGGTTCCACGAGATGGTTCCCGGTACCAGGCCCAACACCGCGGACTGAATTACGGTTCCGGTCCCTTGTGAGTTGACGCCCAGATAATCTTCAAAATCGTCTAACTGGATTATCCAATTGTTTGTTCCCGGTAAGAGCATGTGCAGGACCGCGGACCCGTTAAAAACGCTCCCAGATTGAATGGTCCCCCCGCTGTGATATCGGATGAATCCTCTATCGACAGCATGCCACGATCCGCGGCTACTTCGTATGTACTGAACATCGACTACGATCTGAAAAGAATTTCCCTCAAAATCGGCGATATCATATCTGCGGTTTCTTCCCATTTGATTGACCCTCCAGTTTATCTGACGTAAGGCAATCACGCTTTTGCCTTATCACCCAAAATTATCTGACGACGTCGCTGACGATCTGGCCGTTGATGATCGTGCCCGTGCAGTGGGTGATCCATTCGAACGGGTCGCCGTCGTACATCGCGACATCGGCGTCCTTGCCGACCTCGAGCGAACCGATCCGTTTTTCGACGCCAAGCAGTTTTGCGGCGTCGATCGTGATCATCGCGAGAGCATCGCGGCGTGAAAGGCCGTTCTGGGCGGCCATACCGGCTTCGTAGAGGACGACACGTGTTTTCGGCACATAACCCTCGTAACCACTCTGCAAAGCGACCAGAACGCCCGCTATCTTGAGCTTTGCCGCGTCCTCCATCGACA
>JAYVUD010000229.1:0-3649 GCA_043788335.1 Chloracidobacterium sp.
GACAACAGGTCGGCCGCTACGAACGCGGGAATGCTCGTCTCGTCGGCCAGTACCGCGACCTCTGACGGCCCGGCCGGCATATCGATGGCGACGCCGCTCCGCATGATCTGCAGCTTGGCTTCGGTGACAAACTGATTGCCCGGCCCGAAGATCTTATAGACCGCCGGCACGGTCTCGGTCCCGTACGCCATAGCCCCTATCGCCTGAGCGCCGCCCATCTTGTAAACTCCTGTCGCACCGCAGAGTCTCGCAGCATACAGCGTGACCGGATCGATCTTGCCGCTCCGACCCGGCGGCGATGCGACAACGATCTCGCGGCAGCCGGCAAGATAAGCGGGAATAGCGAGCATCAGGACAGTCGAAAACAGCGGAGCACTGCCGGCCGGTACGTATAGTCCGACCTTTTCGATCGGGACGATCTTTTTCCAGCAAAACACGCCGGGCGTCGTTTCGATCACGCTTGACGACGTTTCAGCTACGGCGTGAAATCGCTCGATGTTTCCCTTCGCGACGGCGATCGCGTCTTTTACCTCGTTTGAAACGAGCGACTCAGCCTCGATAAATTCGTCCTCGCTAACCCGAAATTCATCGAGTTCGACATTGTCAAAGTGCTTCGAACAGTGACGCAAGGCGCTGTCACCGATGGTCCTTATATCGTTCAGGATGTTAGCTACCGTTCGCTCGAGAAAACGTGTATCAAGCGTCGGGCGTTTTAATGCCTCTCTAATCGTTTCAAGTGACGGATATTTGATTATTTGCATATTGCTACCTGATCATCTGGTCGATCGACAGAACCAGAATTCCTTCGGCACCGGCCTTTTTGAGGGCGTCGACAACTTCCCAAAAATCGGTTTCGCTGACGACCGAGTGCATCGACACCCAACCCGGTTCGGCTAGCGGCAGCATCGACGGGCTTCGCATTCCCGGCAGCAGTGCGGCGATCTCGCTGGCCTTGTCCACCGGTGCATTCAGGAGAATATACTTGTTCTGACCGGCGGCCTTGACGCTGCGTATGCGAAACAGCAACTGTTCGAGGATCGACTGCTGCTCCGGCCCGAGGTCCTTGCGTGCGATCAGAATGGCCTCGGACGTCATTATCTTTTCGACCTCTCTGAGGCCGTTTGAAAACAGAGTGCTGCCCGAACTTACGAGGTCGCATACTGCGTCAGCCAGCCCGATCGAGGGTGCGATCTCGACCGAACCGCTGATCTCGTGAATGTCCGCGGTTAGATCGTGCTCGGAAAAGAAGTTTCGCAAGATATTCGGATAGCTGGTCGCTACTCGACGGCCGGCAATGTCCGATAGGCCGATGTATTCCATCGCCTTCGGTACCGCGAGCGACAGACGGCAGCGGCCAAAGCCGAGCTTTTCGACGATCTCGACCGCCTTCGGGTTCTCGGCCAAAACGTTTTCACCGACGACGCCGATATCGGCAACACCGTCTGCAACATAATCCGGAATATCGTCGTCTCGTAGAAAAAATATCTCAAGCGGAAAGTCCGCCGCCTCTGCTCGCAGCTTGCCTTGTCCGTTCGAAAAGCGAATGCCGCATTTTTGCAGCAAGTCGGTCGAACCGTCTGCCAATCTTCCTTGTTTCTGTAATGCGATCTTTATCTTCATAATGCTAAAAAAGACAATGCGACGCCTTCGGACCTATTCCAAGTTCGCGTCGCGTAAATAAACTTATTTTTCGTGTTATCTAAAAAAACGAGGTTCAGTCCACGCGCGAATTTGAATGCGCGTGATGGTGGAAATGATGGATGTGGATAACTGCCCTTAACATCGTATCTATATTGAAAACATATCCTCGAGTCAATTGCAAGCCGTTTTCAACGCAACTATGTGATAAAATTCAGCATTTGATTATGGAAACTCCTCCGAACGAAGAAATAATGCTTGAATTTGGCAAGCGTATTCAACGCTGTTACGGCTGCTTCATCGCGTATCATCTCAAGGATATGTATCTCGGCGAGGACGTAACTTTCTTCTGCGAACACTGCAAGGACGACACGATGTTCCACTTTGACACATTTTCTCGCTTGCTCGATATTTCCAAGCTTAAGGAGGTCGCTGACGCAGATCATCATCACTGATGAAGAAAGTCATCCTACATATCGAAAGTCCGGACGGCGCCAATTCTGAGGAGATCGGCGATGAGTTGACCATCGGGCGTACCAATCTCTCGCACCTAGTGATCGGCGACCAGGGGCTGTCGCGTAAAAACACCACATTTTTCAGAGATGAGGATGACGTCCTGATCGTCGACGAAGGGTCGCTGAACGGCACATACCTCAATGGCGAACTTGTCGCCGGTGGGCCGCGGATCCTCCGCGACGGTGACCGCGTCAAGATCGGCAGCTACACTAATATCCGCGTCGAGATGGTTGGCGATCAGACGCGGGCAGCATCGCCGCAGACGCCCTCCGGGACGCCAATATCGCCATCCGCGACACCCGCGGTTCCGGCAGCGACGCCCAAAGTGCGGTCCGACGGAATTCCGATTATCGTCATCGCCGCCGGAGCATTGTCATTCCTGATCATTTTCGGAGCCCTGATAGCTCTGTTCCTGGCTTCACGCACCGACACCGTTCAGACTAATACAAACGGTAAAGTAACAACGCCGGTCCTAAAGGCGGGCCTCATCCCGATGCGTGTCATCGATCCGCTCGGCGGCGAAGACGAAGACGACCTCGACGACCTCATCGCATCGTGGGAAACTGAAGAAAAAACGTTGGATACCTCGACCGTCGCCGATATTGCCGTCGCTTCGGCCAAAACCGAAGACAATGAGTTGAATGTGACGGCCGCGTTTCTGGCTGAGCGAGAACGCAAGTCGCTCGAACCGCGGAATGGCGAGACCGGCATCCGGCCCGCCGGCTTAAACGTACCCAAGGAGCTTTTCGGTGACGGCGTGATCAAGCAAAAAGCCAAGCTCAATCAGATGAACAAATCCGGGTATCACCAACCACTGGATTTTGCGGAATTGGCCGACAAGCGATTGAAGCAAGAACTGATCGAAATGCCGATGGCGACACAGAGCTTTTACCTGGTGGTGGGCGGTAGTGCGGGCGAGGGGCCGTTTACTTCGTTCAGCTTTCAGGACGGCAACAATGAGATTGCATCCGGCACACCCAAATATCAAACGCTTTCTCAGCTCGCGTCCAACTTTGGCGGCCAAAAATACGACCTGAGCAATCCGGCTGATCGCAAACAGATGCGCATACGGCTGCTCAGAATGTTCAACAAGGGTGCAAAACCGGTCTTGAAAGAAGTCGCCGATGCGTATTTTCAAAAGTACGGCCGGCCGCTGAGGGTGACGTCGTTGACCCGCTCGATGGACTATCAGATCAGCCTCAACGCGACTAACGCAAACTCATTTAAGGTTCGCGGCGAGGGTTCGCTGCCGCCGCACACCTCTGGCTGTGCCTTTGACCTTGCTCGTAAGCACATGACGGCCGAGGAACAGAATTTTGTCATGGCAAAACTCGCCGAAATGGAGAGAGACAATAAGCTGGATGCCCTGATCGAGTATGGAACAAATGCCTGCTGGCACATATTTATCTACTACGACGGGGTGCCACCCAAAATGTAGCCGACGCGTCGGTTTTAACGGGATCACCCACCGGTCGAAACTCTCAGCCTTGCTTAC
>JAYVUD010000230.1:0-21052 GCA_043788335.1 Chloracidobacterium sp.
GCTCGACAGGAGCAATATCGTGATCGAACTGACTTTGGCTTCATATAGTTTGAAAACCAGACGGCCCTGATTCCCACGAACCGACTTTCTCCCAAAGAGCAAGACAATCGGGGTCAGGCCTTCGATATTACAAATTCTCTCGAATCCGTCCGGGAATATTGTATACACAAAGGGTGTTATCATTGCACGTTCTTTTGGCCGTGTTTGCTTTTTCAATATTCCTCCAATCATGCACATTTGCTGGTAGCGAGAAGGTCGTTTCCAGCGGTACTCCCGGGTCGAGACAGCCGGGGAACGCCGCCGAGATTTCGGAGGCCGCGAGGGTTGTAAAGGAGTTTATTTCACTTTCGTACAAAGGAGATGGTGACAAAGCGAGAGGCCTACTAGTCCGAAGAAGTGACTTACCGAGGAATCCTGTGCCTTCTCGAAATGTGGCAGTGGTCGACGAGATGCCCGACACACTTGATTGGTTTTCAATATTCCACGACAGGCGATGGCAATTAAAAACTTTCATGGGTGAGACCGAAAATGCGAAAACAACGAGAGTTTCGGTAGTCCTGACGGTTGACGATCGGCCGGAGTTCGAACAACAAGCTGTCTTCGATATGGAACAAGTTGGCGGCAAATGGAGGATCGCTGACGTCGGTTTGCCAACAAGGCGGATTAACAACACACCCGTGGGTAAATCAGATCCTCTATAACGGTTAAGCGTAAGACACAAGACGGGCGTGTTAGGAATTTTGTGTAAGTTAGATTTCACATATTCCTGAGATGTTCATTCTATCGCCGAAAATGATGGCGAGCCATCGGGGTCAGCCAAACATGACGCTTATGCTTCACCAAGGGGAGACAGGGTCAGACCTTCAATCATGCAATGCACCCGGGTCTTCCAGAGTCTCCTTCATTAGATTTCACCGCGAACAGCATCACAAAACGATATTCAGCACAAGAAAGATATTCAACACAAGAAAAAGGGCAATGAAGGCGAATCGGGCGATTCGCTTGCCATTGCCCTTTAGTTGACATCTCGGTTTCCGATATCCCGGCTAAATTGATGGGCTATCCGGCCGCACCTTTAACCTTTCGGTTTTCCGCGCCTCCGCTCGTGGGTTTCGGCCCTACCCAGCCGCGAAGTTGGCAGGCTTCGGCGACTCGGGCAACGGCGACCATATACGCCGCGAGGCGCATATGAACCTTTGCCTCGGTGTGCATATCAAACACCGAGTTAAACGCATTGGCCATATGCGAGCTAAGCTGGGCCTCGACCGATTCGAGCGTCCAAAAATAATTGTCCGCGTCCTGCACCTGCTCGAAATAGCTGACGGTCACGCCGCCGGCGTTTGCCAGCACGTCCGGGATGACAAAGATGCCCCGGTCGTAGAGTATCTTGTCAGCTTTCGGCGTGGTCGGGCCGTTTGCTCCCTCGGCGACGATCTTGCACCGTAGCCGATCGGCATTCTCCGAGGTTATCTGGTTTTCGGTCGCACACGGCGCGAGCACATCGCATTCGATCTCAAGCAGAGTCTTATTATCGACTTGTTGGACGTCCGGATAACCCGCCAGTGACTTGTTAGTCTCGAGATACTCCAGAACGTGCGGGATATGGAGCCCGACCGGCTTGTAGATGCCGCCGTCGACATCGGAAATGGCGATCACCTTGTATCCCGATTCGTAAAGCAGCTGTGCAAGGATGCCGCCAACATTGCCGGCGCCCTGAACGACTGCCGTTGTGTTCTTCGGCTCCAGGTTAAATCGTTTGACCGCCTCATCTATGCAAAACAGGACGCCGCGGGCGGTGGCCTCGCGTCGTCCGAGCGAACCGCCGAGCGGGATCGGCTTGCCGGTGATCACGCCGGGGTGGCTCTGGCCGATGATGGCCTCATATTCGTCCGTCATCCACGCCATTATCTGCGGCGTTGTGTAAACGTCGGGTGCCGGCACATCGCGGTGGACGCCCAGTTCGCGGGCCACCGCTCGAATGTATGCCCTGGCGAGGCGTTCTTTTTCGCCCTCTGACATTTCCAGCGGGTTGCAGATGATGCCGCCCTTGGCACCGCCGAGCGGAATGTCCGCGACGGCGCATTTCCACGTCATCCACGCTGCCAGAGCCCGAACGGTGTCAATGGTCTCGTCCGGATGCCAGCGAATGCCGCCCTTTGTCGGCCCGCGGGCGTTGTTGTATTGCACCCGAAACCCGTGGAATATCTTGGTTTCGCCGTTGTCCATCTTGACCGGCATTCTGAATTGAAATTCGCGCATGGGCCATCTTAAAAGCTCGTGCGTCGCGGGGTCGAGACCGATCTTTTTGGCGGCCTCGTCGAGTTGTTGTTGAGCTATCTTAAAAGGATTTTTCTCTAACATAAAAATTGCTCCAATAAATGAGTCTATATTCGGATATATGATCCTGTACGGCCTAATAATAGAGAGCCGAAACCAACCTGAGACGGATCAAACATCGATCGCGTCATATTTTGAACCGCGTCGTCAGGCCGATGCGGTACTTTGACGAAAAAACATCAGATCTGCGTAATATCAACGATCACGCCGTACAAGCGCAGTTATACATAAATCCGGATACATCTTCTGTGACCGCTATCACAAACGAGATATAAATCGCACAGATCTGTAACTAAATTTTCGACAGGGCGTTCGGCCCCGACGCCCGGACGTGCTCGATCGGCGCCGAGATCAAGGTATCAGTCGATATCGAGAGGTGTTGACACAACCGAAAACGACCACGCATCCGCTCGAACTGCAGAACAATATTTCACGTGCCGCCGCTCCCAATATTCCGGTTGCGTTTTGAATCGCCAATTCGTTACACTTACAGCAAATAATGAGCCGAGGCAGTCGCCCGATACCGCCGGCTGCACGGGGGAAACCAAAGTTCTGCAGCGTTCGGAACAGGGGCGTATCTGAGACTCAGAAGAAGACTACCTTGCTTCCAGCCCCGCAGCTAACCTCGTAGGCATAGACCACGGAGGACACGAGTGCGTTTGGACGTTCGTGTACTTCGCGGCCTCATTCTGTACCTGCAGTTATGGCAAAACGGATAACCATCATCGGCGGCGGAGCTAGCGGCACGTTGCTCGCCGTAAACCTCATCCGGCACTCGGCCAAAAAGCCGCTCGAGATCAATCTCATCGAGAAACGATCTCGTTTTGGCCGCGGCGTCGCCTATGGCACGCGTCTTGAGACCCATCTACTAAATGTTCCCGCCGCAAAAATGGGGGCATTTCCCGACGACCTCGAACATTTTCACCGCTGGCTTATCCAACGCGGACATGATTTTGGCCCAAATGCATTTGTCCCGCGGATGCTGTTTGGCGACTACGTTCGCGACGTTTTTGAACAGGCGTCGCGGCAGATGCCGGCGGGCGTCTCGTTACGCCGCATCGATGACGAGGTCTCAGACGCCGTCCGCAATCGCAAGACCGTCGAGATCACGCTCCGTTCCGGACAAAAGATCGAGTCTGACTTGGTCGCTCTCGCATTTGGCAATTTCGCCCCGCCCGACCCGTCCGTGTCCGATCTGAGCTTTACCGCGGCGCGAAAATACTTTGACGATCCGTGGGGATCGAGGCTCTATGAGACGATCGAGCCCGATGATTCGATATTGATCATCGGCACGGGCCTGTCGATGGTCGATCTCGCGATGCATTTTCATAAAAACGGCCATCGCGGCAAGATATCAGCCATCTCGACCCGCGGAATGCTCTCGGCCGGCCACAAACTCGGGTACACGTACCCATCGTTTTACGACGAGCTAAAGCCGATGCGGCGGATAACCGACATTCTGAAGGCCGTTCGCCGTCACATCGACGCTGCCGAGGCGAGCGGCAGCGATTGGCGGGCCGTTATCGACAGCCTGCGGCCTGCCACGCAGCAGATCTGGCAAGATCTGCCCGTCGCCGAAAAGCGTTATTTTATCCAGCATCTGAGCCGTTATTGGGGCGTCGCCCGCCACCGAATGCCGCCCGAGGCATCGGAGGTCGTCGACGAAATGCGGCGAAACGGCTCGCTGGAGATCCTCAAAGGGCGTTTGCGGGAGATCAAGTTTGACCATCAACGGCAGTTTGAGGTCACATTTGCGGCCGGTGGTGTCGACGTGACGGTCGCTGCCGACGCTCTGGTCAACTGTATCGGAGCCCAGAGCAATTTTGCCAAGATCGACTCGGATCTCGTAAAGAGTATGCTCGCGAGCGGCTTGATCCGCACTGACGCGCTTTCGCTCGGTCTCGACGCGACGCCTGACGGCCGGCTTATCGGCGCCGACGGTAAACCGTCAGGCCGCATCTTCGCGCTTGGCCCCGCGTTAAAAGGAATTCTCTTTGAGACGACCGCGATACCCGAGATTCGGACCCAGGCACGTGATCTCGCCTTGAAACTCCTCGCAAATTAGCACACAATACCGCTAATCGATATGTCACAATCCTTTTGCTCAATGCTGATCTCGGCATTTAACGAGCGACCCGACAAAGTCGCGATGCGGATCGTCGGAAGCGACACGGAAGTATATACGTTTGGCGAAATGCTCGAGCGGATCCGATCTGTCGCCTACCGCCTCAAACAGGAGAATGTAGCGTTCGGCGATCGCGTTGCGCTCATCGGCGAAAACCACCCGTCGTGGGCGATCGCCTACCTCGGTGCCCTCTACCACGGTGCGGTCTGCGTTCCGCTCGACCCGCATGGCGAGATCGAGACGATCACCAATTTTCTCGAAAATTCCGAGGCAAAAGTGGCATTCCTCTCGCCCGACCAAATGGCGCGTTTCTCGCAGATCGAGGAAAAGCTCGGCCGCCACATACCGGCCGTCGTTTGGGAGATCGATTCACCGCAGAGTCGCGAAGACGCGGCGGCCGAACAAAAGAGATCTCAAAAAAACTCAACGTCTCAGCGTCTCAGCGGTTCAAATAACGGTTTCCAATCATTCGCGGACTGGTCCTCGACCGAGTTTCCCGACAGCTACGCGGCCGAGATACCCAAGGCCGAGGGCAAGGACATCGCCCTCCTGATATACACGAGCGGCACGACCGGCAAGCCCAAGGGCGTTCCGCTCACGCACGGCAACATCGTCGGCGAACTCTCCGGCGTCAACGACGTCCTCAAACTCTCGGACAAAGAAAGGATTTTGAGTCTTTTACCGCTCTTTCACGCCTATCTGCAGATCGTCAATCTCTGGGTCTCGACGACGTTCGGCCCGCAGGTCGGGTATCTTAAGGAACTGACGTCCGCCGAACTGAGCGAGTCGATGAAGGTCTTCAAACCGACCATCCTGACCACAGTTCCGAGGCTTTGGTACCTGTTCCACAAAAAGATCTTCGACGCGGTCGCCGCCAAACCGAAACCGGTCCAGACCGTGTTCCGGGCGATGCTCAAACTGAACGGATTTTCCCGCGACACGTTTGGCGTCAATCTCGGCACCAAGCTGTTCGGCGCCGTTCACGAATCGTTCGGCGGCAATCTCCGTATTGCCATTTCCGCCGGTTCGCGTTTTGATGAGAATGTTGCCGAGGATTTTCACCGGCTCGGTTTTACCATCATCCAGGGCTACGGCCTGACCGAAACGAGCGGCGCCGCGACCGCCACCTACGAGGACGACAACCGCGTCGGGTCGGTCGGCAAGCCGATGAAAGGCGCCGAGATCAAGATCGTCGACCCCGACAAGGACGGCGTTGGCGAGGTTCTGATCCGCGGCACGATGGTCTTTGACGGTTATTATAAAAATCCGGCCGCCGACGCCGAGGCATTTACCGAGGACGGATGGTTCCGCTCGGGCGACCTCGGCAAACTCGACAAAGACGGCTTTCTCTACATCGTCGGCCGCGGCAAGGACGTCATCGTTTTGCCGTCGGGCAAAAACGTCCACCCCGAGGACCTCGAGGTCCAATATCTCAAATGCCCGATGGTCGGTGAGATGGCCGTTATCGGCATCGCGGACGAGGCCGAGGCCCGGGCCGGTGCCGAAAAGCTGGCGGCCGTCGTCGTACCCGATTTCGACTATCTGAAACAGGCCAAGATCGCCAACTCAAAAGAGGCGATCCGCCACGCTCTCGACAGCCTCGGCCGCGAACTGCCCGAGTATCAGCGTGTCCGCGACTACATCATCCGCGTCGAACCGTTGCCGCGCACCGCAACCAATAAGATCAAGCGTTTCCAACTCAAGAAAGAGGTCGAGACCGGTGAGATCGCCGCCGAGGCTCACGAGGTCAAGGCGTGGGAATTTACCCCGGAGGAAACATCTCTGATGGCGACGCCGACCGCTCTCTCGGTGGCTGCCGCGATCAGGCAAAACGCCACTGCGGCCGAGATCATCCACCCGAACATGAATCTCGAGATCGATCTCGGTCTCGACAGCCTCTCGCGCGCCGAGACGTTCGCAGCACTGGAACACGCATTTTCGACCGAATTTGAGGGCGATGAGGCATCCAGGGCGCTGACCGTCGCCAACGTCATCGAACTCGTCAATAAGCACGGTGGTGAGACCGCCGAGATCGTCACGACCGACCTCAACTGGGGAACCATCATCCGCGAAGCCGACGGCGATCTGCCCGAGATCCAACCCGTACTCAAGAGTCAGCCGTTCTTTGGCCCGCTCGCATTTACGGTCTACAAGATATTTTTCGTCATCTTCAAGGTCTTTCTCCGGCTCGAGGTCCGCGGCCTCGACGAACTCAAAAAGATCGAACGGCCGTACCTCATCTGCCCGAACCACCAGAGTTTTCTCGACCCGTTCGTGCTCTGTTCCAACTATCCGTATCAGCTATTTAAGAACATCTTTCACGTCGGCGCGAGCGAATTTTTCAGCAATGCCCTGATGCGGTTTGTCGCGCGGATGCTCAATGTCGTTCCGGTCAACCCCGACACCGAGTTGATGCGGGCGATGAAAGCCGGTGCGATCGGACTGCGTAACGGCAAGGTGCTCAATATCTACCCCGAGGGCGAACGAGCTTTTGACGGCGAACTCCACGGCTTCAAAAAAGGCGCCGCCATACTTGCTACCGAACTCGATCTGCCGATCTTCCCCGTCGCTCTCGACGGCCTCCAAAACGTGTGGGCTCGAAACTCGTGGCGGATCCGCCCGTCCAAAGTCAAAATAACCATCGGCAAACCGTTCTACGCCAAAGACATCCTGTCAGAACCGGGAGCGGTAGCGACTGGGTTACCTCTTACGGACGAGGAGCGCTACGCCATCGTCACCGATCACCTCAACCAAGCCATCGCCGGTATGATCGACGATATGCGGAAATAAGTTTCTAAATAAGTGCTCCGGAGCTTTTCGAACAGGCTCCCTTCGGACTTTTCTTACTTTGCGTCCTTAGCGACTTTGCGTGAAATCCAAGTCTTTACTGAAACACTGAAGAACTTCACGCAAAGTCGCGAAGACCGCAAAGAAGATCTTAAGAAGAATTGAACCGAATCAGATATACGCCGGAGCGACTGCTAAACGTCTTTGTCCCAACACTTCCCGTTCTTCGTGGGATACACCGGCCCACGGTGAAGCCGCCGCAAACTTCAGTCAGCGGAATCACTCTCGTCCGATTATTTTGATTAAACCGCTACTTTCTATATGATAAAATGCCCAAGAGGTAAGAAATGGATAAGACTATCGAACAGATCAAACCCGAGACGATCGCGTTGATCGCGTCGCAGGCAGAAATCGCTAATATGACCGTTGACGAGTATCTTCGGAGCCTCATTCCGCGTGTCATCGGTTCGGTTTCCCGCGAGCCGAGCGTCGACACCAACGAGCAGCGAATTCAGCGTTTCCTTGCTTGGGCTAACCGTCATCATTCAGACGCCGCCGCACTTTCGCTTGAGGACATCAGCCGCGAGACGATCTATTAGAAATAGTGCGTATGTTGATTTGTGCGGATTCAAATATACTTGTATACCTCGCGAACGATCATTCACCATTTCATCTCACTACTGTCCGAGCGATCCCAAAATTGATCTCACGGGGCGATAGCCTGGTCGTTTTTCCACAGAACTTGATCGAATTTTGGGCGGTTGCGACCCGGCCTCTGTCGTCCAACGGACTAGGATTGTCGGTCGCTCAAGCCGAATCAGAAATTGACAACGCTCGGCAGACTTTTTCGCTGTTGAGCGAATCGCCCGCCGTTTACCCCGAATGGCTCCGTTTGGTTACTACACACAAAGTCAGCGGCAAAAACGTCCACGACGCCCGCATCGCCGCACAGATGAACGTGCATCTGATACCAAATATTCTGACGTTCAATACCCGGGATTTCAGTCGATACACAAACATCAACGCAGTCGACCCAAACAACGTCTAGAATCCCCACGATAAATGATCGTACAGAGTTCGCCCTATTGCCCATAGGCCGACTTCCGAGCCTTAAACTCTCAAGTTTTCTCGCCGTCTCATAGATAAAACACTTGCCTTTTCTCGCAACATCTTATATAGTTAGGTTAGTACGTTGATCACAGAAACTTACGGGCCGCTTAGTCCTGAAATAGGTTTACAAAAATATATTGCGTGGGACAGTGGGACAAGAACGAAATCGACCGATATGACAGCCATAACTTGTTCATTTACATTATTTACGGACACGATTTTTTGTCCCACATTTGTCCCACGGCTGTCCCGGCGTATTAGGCTTTAATAAATATTATTAACGATTGATAATTGTTACTAAATTTCTAAATTCAGACGCGAGGAGAACCTACGAAAATGGACAACAGAATAGTCAGTATCTCGATGCCCGAGAGGTTGTACCGGATACTCGATTACCGAGTGAAAGCCGGTCTTTACGGCAGTGTCAGCGAATATGTCCGCGATCTGGTCCGCAAAGACCTGATCCCGGAGATCAAGGCGGCGGAGGCAAGAGAAGCTCGACGCCGTGAAACTCTGGAATCGCCCCTTCAAACGCGTGGATAATAAACGTCCGGCCCATCGTACTTTAGTTTTTAGGCGTTTTGAGCGAAAATCAATGTCAGTTAGTTATCCCGACAAGATTTCCGTCCCGCTGGCCAACACGGGCAGCGTCCACAAGGAGTATTGAATGCGTATCAGATCTATCTATTTAGTCATTTTCGTCGCGATATTCGCGTCCCATTCGTTCGGCCAGGCACCGGCCGCCGCCCAGAATGAGCTTGCCAAATACATCACTGACAATTACACGAAACGCGAGGTAATGATCCCGGTCCGTGACGGCGTCAAACTTTTCACGGCGATCTACGAGCCGAAAGACAGATCGCAGAAATACCCGATGCTGCTCAACCGGACGCCGTACACGGTCGGCCCGTACGGAGCGGATAAATTTAAGACCGCCCTCGGCCCCGACCCGCTCTTTGCTCGCGAAGGCTACATTTTTGTCTATCAGGACGTCCGCGGAAAGACGATGAGCGAGGGCACCTTCGAGGACGTCCGGCCCGATATCGACAATCCGCCCGGCGACAAAACAAAGATCGACGAATCGACCGACACCTACGACACCATCGACTGGCTCGTCAAAAACGTCGAAAACAACAACGGCCGCGTCGGCACTTACGGCATCTCGTATCCGGGATTTTACACGTCCGCCGGCTCCATCGATTCGCATCCGGCACTAAAGGCGTGTTCGCCGCAGGCACCGGTCAGCGACTGGTTTCACGGCGACGATATGCACCATAACGGTGCTCTGTTCCTGACCCAAAACTTTTGGTTCTTCACCGGTTTCGGCCAGTACCGCCCGACGCCGAACAGCGATTTTAAGTACATCAAGGATTGGAAAGGCTCTCGCCCAACCGACGCCTACAACTATTTCCTAAACGCCGGCGGCCTCAAGGAGATCGCCGACGAGTACGAAAAGCAGATGGGCACCCGCATCAAATTTTGGGATGATATGATGGCCCACCCGACCTATGACCAGTTTTGGAAAGACCGCAACATTCTGCCAAAGCTCAAAAATGTCGGCTGTGCGACGATGACCGTGGGCGGTTGGTACGACAACGAGGATCTCTACGGAGCGCTCAACACCTACCAGAATATCGAGCGAATGAACCCCGGCATCTTCAATGTCCTGGTCATCGGCCCGTGGGATCACGGCGGTTGGTCGCGAAACGACGGCGACTGGCTCGGCACAGCGTATTTTGGCCAAAAGACCGGCGAGTATTTCCGTACTAAGATGGAAGTTCCCTTCTTCAACCACTTCCTCAAAGACAAGGGCGATATCTCCGCCATCAAGGAGGTCAACCTCTTTGACACCGGTGCCAATGAGTGGCGTTCGTTCGACAATTACTCGCCGACGGCCAGCAAGGACACCGCTCTCTACCTGACCGGCGGCGGCATGGCGACGTTCGGCATGCCCGCCGGCACCGGCGGCTACGACGAATATATTTCCGATCCGTCGCATCCGGTTCCCTACACGCAGAAGATAACGCAAAACTATCCGCGTGACTTTATGACCGAGGACCAACGCTTTGCGAGCCAGAGGCCGGACGTACTCACATATCAAACCGAGGTGCTGACCGAGGACATTACCGTCGCCGGCGACATCAAGCCCGAACTGGTCATCTCATCGAGCGGTACTGACTCGGATTTTGTCGTCAAGCTGATCGACGTGTTCCCGAACGACTATCGTTATCCTGCCGGCGAAAAACCGCCGGTAAGCTCGGCTTACTCCGTCTTTCAACCGGGCGGTTACGAGATGCTGCTTCGCGGCGAACCGATGCCGGCGAGGTTTCGCAACGGATTTGAAAAGGCCGAGGCCTTAAAGCCGAACGAGCCGACAAAGCTCAATTTCACAATGCCCGGCGTCAACCATACGTTCAAAAAAGGCCACCGGATAATGGTGCAGATCCAGAGCACGTGGTTCCCGCTCGTCGCCCGGAGCACGCAGAAATTCGTGCCTAATTACAAGCTGTCGAGCTCCGCCGATTACCAAAAGGCAACCCAGCGAGTCTACACCGGCGGCAAACACGCGTCGGCTATCGTGCTGCCGATCGTCCGTAAGTAGGAACGCCGATCGCGTCGGCGAAAACGCCGAGTTTTCGCGGACGGTAAATACCTTAACAAAAAGCGG
The DNA here is from genome assembly GCA_043788335.1 of Chloracidobacterium sp. GTDB lineage: Bacteria > Acidobacteriota > Blastocatellia > Pyrinomonadales > Pyrinomonadaceae > OLB17. The sequence continues at coordinate 11,028 of JAYVUD010000230.1, forward strand.
GCCTCGCCGGAGTCCCGCATTTTGTTTACTTAAGACTTCGCGTTTTTGATTGTTTTTCGTTAGGTTGGTAGGTATATGCCCAATACAGCAATTTGGTTCGGAAGGTTATTAGTTTTGGTTGGCGTCATCGGCTACGCATACGGCCTCTACGGCGGAGCAGCGAGTCTGACCGCCCTGATCCCTGCCGCATTCGGCGTCGTTCTATTGGCCACCGGCCACATCGCAAAGATTTATGAGGGAATGCGAAAGCACCTGATGCACGTTGCGGTCCTGGTCGGTCTGGCCGGGTTCCTGATCCCGGCGATCAGATTGATTGGCAAGTTTCGCGACCTGAGCCTCTCGGCCGCCGTCGTTTCGCAGGTGGCGATGTCGGTCCTGTGCCTGGTCTTCGTCGTGCTCTGTGTCCGGTCGTTCATCGCCGCTCGACGCGACGGGATGGTCTAGGATTTCGCCGTGTCGAGACTGATCTCGACCTGCAGTCCGCCGTTTAGGTTGACGGCCGAGATTAGTCCTTTGTGTGCCGTGACGGCTCGCTCGGCGATTGCCAGGCCAAGTCCGATGCCGCCCGTTCGACGCGTTCGGTCTTCGCCGACACGGTAGAACGGACGAAACAGATTGGCAAGTTCGTCCTCGGGCACGCCGCCGCCGTGATCGGCGACCTTAACGATCGCGTGACCGTTGACCGCCTCGACCGATACGTTTACGGCCGTATCTTGGGCGGTGTAGCGGACGGCGTTGCGCAGGACGTTTTCGATAGCACTGCGAAGCAAGTTGTCCGATCCCATCACCGAACAATTGTCGGCCGATCCGACGACAACCGATTTGCCCTTTGACTGGGCCTCAAAATCCGCGTCGGCGGCGACATCTCGGATGAGTTCGGTCAGGTCGATCCGTCGGCGTTCATAATCGTCGGTGCCGCTCTCGAGTTTGGCGAGCGTCAGTATACGGGCGATCATTTCGTTGAGACGTTCGGACTCTGTTTCGATACGGTCCAGCATCGGTCGCATTTCGGGCGTGGCTTTTTGCCTGACAAGCTCGAGAGCGACGTTGACGCGTGCAAGCGGCGAACGCAGTTCGTGCGAGATGTCCTGCGTCAAACGCTGCTGAGACGTGATCAGCGATTCGATCCGCTCGGCCATCACGTCAAAATCGCGGGCGAGGTCGGCCAGTTCGTCGCGTCGCCGGACGACTCGCGTAGCGACGCGGGTTTTGAGGTCGCCGGCGGCCAGTTTCTGCGTAGCTTCGCGAAGCTTACGGATCGGAGCCGTCAGATAGAGTGCGAGCCCGTAGCAAACGACTATTGCCGTCAACAACAGGCCGGCGAGCCGCAGGTAACCCAGCCACGAGTCGAAGAAAAGCGACGGTATGCGCGGGGCCGACCAGCGCACGACCAGGACTGCCGAATCACCGTCGGCAAACCTGATCGGGATCGCCCCAAGTGCTGAGTCGTTTGGGGTAACATCCAGTTCGGCCTGGCCGCCGGTTTTGGCACGCTCGATCACGCCGTCAAAATCACCCATCTCGGTGAGATCACCGACCATCGTGCGGCCGTCCTTGCCGAGTATGTCGATCTCCTTGGTCGTCTCGATGTCGTGCAGGCGGCTGAGGTATTCACGCAGGCCGGCGTCTCCCTGCTTGTCGTAGATTTGCATCGAGGTACCGGCGTAGACCGATAGTTGCGTCCGCGCACTCCGCTGCCAACGGGCAAACATCGGCTCTGTCTGAAACGTACGAGTGACAAAGATGATCACGCCGAAAAGCATCGCGATCGCCACGAGGAACCAAAGAAAGATCTTTAAGAATAGCTTCATACTAGCGTATAAATATACCCGACAGAACGGATGGTCTTGATCCGGTCGCTGCCGTCCGAACGGCTACCGAGCTTTTTGCGAAGGTTGCTGATGTGCATATCGAGACTGCGGTCATAGGGCGAGAGCCTGCGTTCCAGCACCTGTTCGCTGAGATCCTCTTTCTTGACGATCTTGCCCGCCTCTTTCAGCAATTCCTGCAGGAGGCCAAATTCGACCGACGTCAGATTGATCTCCTCGCCGTCACGGATTACGGTTCGCGATGCCGGTGATAGCTGCACGCCGTCGACGTCTATCCGGTCGCTGGAACCGTCCGCCGACTCGGGGACGGGCATCGTCCGGCGGAGAATGGCACGCAGGCGGGCCGCAAGTTCGCGGGGGTTAAACGGTTTCGGCAGGTAATCGTCGGCACCGATCTCGAGCCCGACAATGCGTTCCATATCATCGCCGCGGGCCGTGAGCATAATGACCGGCAGCTTCGATTCGAGCCGCAGATTGCGCAGTACGTCAAAGCCATTCATTTTCGGCAGCATCACATCGAGAATGACGATGTCATATTCACCCGAGAGTGCCGATTCGAGCCCCGTCGCTCCGTCGTTGACCGACGTAATCTCAAACCCCTCAACCGCGAGGTACTCCGAGACCAGCTCACAAAGCTCTTCGTCGTCATCGATGATCAATATCTTGTCCATACCCAAAAACATTCTACGCCAAAATGTGTCCGAACGGCGGCGGTTTTACATTTCTTTACGAAAGCTAACACTTCTCCTACATTCGCGGCCTGCCCGCGTTCGTCCTACATATTGACGGCGGGATCACGCTGCCGATATTTTGGAATGATATATGAGGAAATAAAAATGAAAAAGGTAATAATTGGGATCATAGCAGTTGCGGTGTTGGCGACCGGGGCGATCTTTGTCGTGGCTCAGCGGGCGGGTCAAAATGGCCATCCGGGATTCGGCAGTCCTCGCGGCGGCGGACATATGATGGGCATGGCTCTTCGCGGCCTAGACCTGACGGATGAGCAGAAAGCCAAGGTCAAGGAGATCACCGACGCCGCTCGCGGCACGGTAGAACCGCTCATGCAGCAGCTCAAGGACAATCACAAGGGCCTCGCGGCACTTGGCACGGACGGCACCTTTGACCAGGCAAAGGTCGAGGCTCTGGCTAACGAACAGGCCGGCATAATGTCGAAATTGATCGTCGAAAAAGAGCGGACCAAGGCGCAGATATTCGCGATCCTGACCGATGCGCAAAAAGCCAAAGCGGCCGAAATGCGTCAGAAGTTTGAGGACAATTTCAAGGGCCATGGACCGCGCGACGGCAAACGCCGCGGCGGCTTTGAGTTCTAAGGACTCGGACCATCAAGGGGGAAAGCGTCCCGCTGTGAAAGTAGCGGGGCGTTTTATTTTTGAACGACGTGCCCCCGCACGACCGTGAGCACGACATGACCGTCCGCATCGATCGCGACGAGGTCCGCCGACTTGCCCACTGATAAAGAGCCGGTAAGATGATCGATACCGATGAGTTTCGCCGGATTTGACGCGGCCATGTTGGCAACTTCGACGTCGGTAAATCCAAGCGACCGCATCATCCGCACGCCGTCGAGCATCGTGCAGACCGAACCGGCGATGCTGCCGCGTTCGTTTTGCGTCCGGCCGTTTGTCACCGAGATCGTTTCGCCCCAAAGCCGAAATTCGCCGTCGCCAAGCCCCGTCGGAGCTACCGAATCGCTGATCAGCGTAACTTTGTCCGGCGATTTTGCCCCGCATGCAAAACGCAGCATCCGCGGATGAACGTGAACACCGTCGGCGATGATGTCGAACGTGACGTCCGGGTTCGCTAACCCCCATCCGGCGACGCCGATCTCACGATGGTGCACACCGGTCATAGCGTTGAAAAAATGCGTCATGTGCCGTGCCCCGGACGCGAATGCAGCATCGAGCGTCGCCGTATCAGCCGCCGTATGGCCGACCGAGACGATCCAGCCATGGGCGACAAGTTCTCGCACCAGCTCAACGCCTCCCTCGATCTCCGGAGCCAGCGTGGTCATATGGACACCGTTTTTAAGGATGGGAAGTCCGCCAACTCCCCTTTTTACAGAGGAGGGGTGGTCGCCGCTTTGGGCGGACGCGTTCGGCGAGCTCAGCCGAGCCGGGGTGGTTCTCTCTCCGACATCGGCCCACGTGCGGAAATACTCAGGCCGCAATGCCCCGCACATCTTCTCGTTGGCGAAAACACCCTCGTAATGCACGCCGACAGCCTGTGCGACAGGCTTTCCCACCTGGAGTTCCATCAACCGATCGATCTCATTGATAGCTCGTCGATAGTTCTCATCAGAATCCGGCACGAGCGTCGGCAGCCAAGACGTAACTCCATTTTCAGCCAGGAAAGCAGCGATCTTCAGCAAGCCTTCGGCGTCGGCATCATTGACGTCGACACCGACGGCCCCGTGGTTGTGGACATCGATAAACCCCGAGAAAATGACCGCCCCCGAGAGATCAACACCCTCGGCCGAATTCGGCGCAGACTGACCCATCTCGCTGATCTTGCCGTTATTGATCGTGAGGCACATTTCGTCGGATACACCGCCGGGCAGAACAACTTTGACATTGTTTAAGAACGTTTTGGACATATTACGATTCTTCCACACTTGAGGCTCACAAAAAAAGTCCGCGGAGCAATTAAGCCCCGCGGACAAGTTAGTACAGCTGAGTCAAGCCCTAGAAATTGAGCTTTACCGCAAACTGCAACACACGCGGATCGCGGACACCCGTCACGCGGCCAAACGTCGACGCGCCGTTACCGCCCTGGGCAACCGGTTGAGTCGTCGTCGACCATACGGTGGTGCTAAGCGAACGGAAGTTCGTCGTATTGAATACGTTAAAGCCTTCCGCACGCAGCTGCAGACGGAACCTTTCCGAGAACTTGAGGTTCTTCGCGAAGGTGATGTCAACACGCTTGGTTGACGGTCCGTTGATGATACCGCGTCTGCCGTTAGGAACATTGTTGTCCGCGACGGCACCCGAAAGCGGCGTGATCTGGAAGCACGAGGTATTAAACCACTGTGCCTGAGTATGCGGAGCACCGACATTCGGATCGCATGTTACATTCGGACGAGCCACCGTCGTCGGCGGCGGGATCAAGCCAAGACCCGAAGGATCGAAGCCCGAAACCGTCGGAGTAAACGGCAAGCCTGTGTTGAATGTGACAATACCCGAAACCTGCCATCCACCGAGCACCTTGCCGGCGAGATCGTTTTGACCGCGGAACCACGGCAGTTCATAGATAAAGTTAGCCGACAGGATGTGACGGCGATCCAGAGCTGCACGTGCCTTTTCGATGCTGATATCGTACGGGTTCATCGGCGAAGCAGAACGGTCGTTCTGGTTATCGGTGGTGTTCTTGGCCCAGGTATAGGCAACATTGACCTGTGATGAACCTGAGAACCGATGCTGAGCAGATACCTGCAAGCTGTGATAGATCGAGTTGTATTTCGGCTCGACCGCGGCGATCGAACGATATCCGCGATACGGCCTGATTTGATCCAAAATGGCTTCTTGGGCACTCGAGTAAAATGCCTGCCCGGCAACCTGACACGGAGCGGTCGGTGTCGTCGATGTTCCGACGGCACAACCGGTCGCACCTAAAGAGATCGCATAACCCGGACGGAGTAGGTTCTTTTCATAGGAACCGATAAGGTGGGTGCCCTTCGAACCGTAGTAGCCAACGGTAACGATCGTGTCTTTGGTCAGCTGCTGCTGAACATCCAACGACCAATGCTGCATGTACGGCGTCTTCCAGTGCGGATCGATCGAACGGACGTTGGCGACCGTTGTCGAAGACGAAACCGCACAGCCACCCGGGGTCGGGTTATCCATACGGACACCCGTAACAGCACATGTCTGCTGGAACGGCGGATTAAGGCCGATGATCTGCAGCATCATACCGTTGAGCACCTGCTCGTGGTAGATACCGTAGCCGGTACGGACAGCAGTCTTGCCGTTTCCGAAAGGATCCCATGCCATGCCAACGCGGGGAGCAAAATCCTTTTTAGAAACGTCCATGATGAACTTGCCCCACGGTGACTGAGCCGTCGTGCAGTTCGGGAAAGCCGCACTGTTCTGTGCATTGTTGACCAGTCCGTTACAGAAGTTGCCGGTACCGACGACCCGGGCACCTGCACCAGTTACCTGCGGTGCGGCTGCCGCGTTATATAACTCAGGCACAAAGTTGGTCAAACGGCCGTTAGCGTCCCACGGCGAACCGAAGAACGAATAGCGAACGCCATAGTAAAACGTCAAATTGCGGCGGGCTTTCCACTCATCCTGAGCAAATCCTTCGAATGCCATCTGGCGAAGATCAGCTGTGTAATCAAAGCTGGCCTGGGTAAGCGACACGTTGGTACCCAAAAGGAAGTTTGCCCACAACTGCTGGGTAGCATTTCCACCGGGGGCGATAACGTTGGTCGTTGCCGTACCGGGGGTGTTAAAACCGGAATAGATGCCTTCGTTGTTACCGGCAAGAGCATTCTCGTTCTTGCGGTATTTCGAGTACATCAAACCGAACTTCATCGTATGAGCACCGGAGATGTACGTCACCGTACCCGCCGTATTGGCCTTCCACGAAAAGTTGTTGTAGGGGCCAAAGCTCGATAGGCCGTTAAACCCGTTACCGCTGATCGACGGAACGCGGTCACGCTGGTTAGCGTACGGTAGCGGCGGCTGGATCGGCGAACGGCTCAGGGCCAATGTTCCGATGTTCTTACTAAGAATAGCTCCGTATCCAAATGAGTAACGGGCTTCGATAATGAAGTTCGAGCTTACCGCATAGGTCGATTGGAACGTGTGCGTGCGGCCCGGCGAGTTGGTCGACGTCGTCGACACTCCGGGCAGGCTCGAACCCGACGAGAATAATGCGTTGACGTCGATGGTCGGGATCTTGTCGCTCTGGAAACGATAGTTCATCGACCACTTATCAGAAAAGCTGTGGTCGATCTTAAATATCTCCTGTCGAAAGTCGGCAGTGTTTTGCGCCGCAGCGATCAACTGAAACGGAACTGTCGTATTCGGCAGCGGCAAATTACGATAAATCAGATTTACGTACTGGTTCGCGATCGGATTGATGCTAGCCGACGGAAGAGTCGTGTTGGCAGCCTGGACCAGGGTACAGGTCGTACCGGTCGCCTGCAAGCAGATCGGAGACGTAAAGAAAGCATTTCGAAGGTTGGCGTCGGGCACCGACGATATCAGCGTCGGGAAACGTATATCGTTTCGAATTTCCTCGGAGAAGAAAAAGAACGTCTTCTTATAGGTTTCGAAATATGGATCGCCGGGTGAACGTTCACCAAACTTCAGGAACGGGATCGGGCCGCCAAACGTAAATCCATAGTTGTTGTAGCGGAAAGGCCGGCGTGCCGCCTTGCCGTTCGTCCCAAAACCTACCGGAGCCGTCTGATTGCTCAAGAAATCGTTGGCGTTAAATTTTTCGTTACGAACGAACTCAAAAGCACTTCCACGGTATGAGCTGGTGCCGCTGCGTGTAACGACGTTGACCTGCCCGCCGCCGCTGCGTCCGGACTCGGCCGGGTAGAGCGAACGGAGAACGCGAAATTCACCGATCGAATCAATGCTCGGATATGCCTGGATGGTCAGGTTCGATCCGCGGTCGGTGATGTCGGCACCATCCACCGTAAAGGTGTTTTGGCTCGAACGTGCACCGTTGACCGAGATGCTGACAGTGTTAGCTTGACCTTCCGGGTTTACCGTCCCCGAATAAACCTGATCCGATAGGTCGTTCGAAACTCCGGGAGCCAGCGTGACAAGCTGCGTGAAATTGCGGTTGTTGACCGACAATTCCCGAACCTGGTCACCGTTAATAATGGTGCCGCTGGTTGACGAAGTGAGGTCAACAGCAACAGGATCTGCCGTAACCGTGACGACCTCTTCGATCTTGCCGGCCGTGAGTGTGACCTCGACATTTCGGCGTTGACCAATGTCGACCTTGACGCCGTTCGCAACCGATCGCTTAAAGTTCGGAGCCTCGACGGTCACCGTATAGGTGCCGATCGAAATGTTCTGAACCGAAAACAATCCGTCTGCGTCAGTCGATAGTGTGCGGACGACCAGGTTACCCTTTGAGGCGTCCGTGATCTTGACGTTTGCTCCCGCAACCGCGGCTCCGTTTGAGTCGCGTACGGTTCCGACGATCGATCCTGTTATCTCCTGTGCATATGAGACCGCACTAAACGAGAGACAGCAGACGATGGTCAAAAAAATTGAAACCAATGCTTTTTTGCTCATATTTCTCTTCCTTTTTCGATTTTCTTTGCTTTTTTCAAGACCTATATCCATAAGCAAAGTTTACGTTAATGGAGATTTATTCAAATTTTCGTTATCGCAACCGATACGCAAAATCCGTCCAGATCCGTAAACCGCAATAAAATGGATGGTTTGTTACAAAACTGTTAAGTCCAAAAACTTTATATCACTATACCCATCATTCATAAAGCAAATACAATGCCCGACGACGGGCAAATTCGTCATTTTTTGCCTTCGCAGATCTTTCAATATCCTCCGGCGAATCGCCGCGTTTGACCGCGTCGAGGATTTCCTGGTTTACGAGCAACCTCAGGTACTTGTCGACCTGCCAATCCGACGGGTAGAGTTTGCGTAACGCGGCGGCGATCTCGAGACCCGCTCGGACCGAGTTGAACGCGTTTCGGTCGGCAATAACGATGTTAACGCCGCCGCATTCTTCGTCCTTGAAAACCGACGCGTTGGGCTTAAATCGAATAGGAACAAACCTCACGCCGCGTGCATTTCGGCCATTGAGATACGCCGCCAGCTTTCGTCCGTCGATCCACGGTGCACCGACGACCTCGAACGGCGTGTCTGTGCCGCGACCGACCGAGACGTTGGTCGTCTCGAGCAGGCCGATGCCGGGATAGAGCGTCGCCTCGGTCAATGAACGCATGTTGGGCGAGGGGTTGACCCACGTTTGCCCCGTCTCGTCGAACCACATCGAGCGGCGCCAGCCTTCCATCTTGACGACCCGCAGATCGGCTCCGATCTTGCGTTCGGCGTTCATCATCGTGCCGAGTTCACCGATCGTCAACCCGTATCTGATCGGCGTCGTATGGGCGGCGATGAACGATAGTTTATCTTCGTCGGCAATGGGCCCTTCGACCGAGGCACCGCCGAGCGGGTTCGGGCGGTCGAGCACGAAAATTGGTTTACCCAATTTTGCTGCCTCTTCCATCACGTTCTTTAAGGTCGCCGTGTAGGTGTAAAACCGAGCTCCGATGTCCTGTATGTCGTAAACAATTGCGTCGAGGTCTTTCAACTGCTCGGGCTTCGGCCGACGCGTTTCGCCGTAGAGCGAATAGATCGGCAGTCCCGTCTTTTCGTCCGTCGAATCGCCGACCTTTTCATCAGCCAGCCCGCGAATGCCGTGCTCGGGCGAGAACAAGGCGACGAGCTTTACGTTCGGAGCCTCTTTCAAAATGTCGATCGTCTGCCGCCCCGCCAGGTCGCGGCCGGTGTGGTTGGTCACAAGCCCGATCTTCAACCCATCGATCTGTTTGAATTTGTCGCGTTCGAGAATGTCGATCCCATTCATTACCGTAACGTTTACGGGTGGAACATTAGCTGTCAGCTGTGAGCTATTAGTTGTCAGCTGATTTGCACTTTTGAACTTCTGGATCTGTGCCGCAACCGATGCATTGTATTCGGCCTCGGCGGCTTTCCATTTTTCGATCGGCGTATCTTCGATCGACGACGCGGCGACCGTTGCGATCTTTGCCCGCAGCGGGCCGACATCGCCTTTGCCGTCGGGGTGGACGCGGTTCGATAGGAACACGACAAATGTTTGCGATGTCGGGTCGATCCAGATCCCGGTGCCGGTAAATCCCGTATGCCCGAACGACCCAAGCGGAAACAACTCGCCGCGATTGGCCGAAAATGAAGTATTGATATCCCACCCAAGCCCCCGCGTCGCCCCGTCTTCGGACACGACGATCGGCGCCGTCATCCGTGCGACTGTTTGAGCCGACAAAATGCGGCGATTGTCGGAACCGGGAGCGGTAGCGACTGGGTTCTTTCTGCGTCGAGCCGAGAGAACCACCACGTCAGCCGAAGCGGCTGCCACCCCTCCTTTGTAAGGAGGGGAGTTTGGAACGACCCCGCCGTTCAACAGCATCTGACAGAAACGTGCGAG
>JAYVUD010000231.1:0-12646 GCA_043788335.1 Chloracidobacterium sp.
GAGGCCGGATATGTGGGTGAGGACGTCGAGAATATCCTCCTCAGGCTGCTCCAGTCAGCCGGCGGCGATATTGAGAAAGCTCAGTCCGGTATAATTTACATCGACGAGATCGACAAGATCTGCCGCAAAGACGACAACCCGTCGATCACACGCGACGTTTCGGGCGAGGGTGTTCAGCAGGCTTTGCTCAAGATCCTCGAGGGTACGACCGCCAACATCCCGACCGGCGGCGGCCGAAAGCATCCGCAGCAAGATTTTCAGCAGATCGATACGACCAATATCCTGTTCATCTGCGGCGGTGCGTTCATCGGCCTTGAAAAGGTTGTCGAAAAGCGTTTCCGCAATAAGAGCCTCGGATTTCAGGCAGAGATCAAGACCAACAAACAGCGCCACAACGACTCGATCAACAAACTCGAACCCGAGGACCTCATTCACTATGGCTTGATTCCTGAGTTTGTCGGCCGCCTGCCGGTCATCGGCACGCTCACGGAGCTTGACGAAGCAGCACTCGTCACCATCCTTACCGAGCCCAAAAATGCCCTTATCAAGCAGTATCAGCGTAAGTTCGAATTTGATAACATCGGCCTCAAGTTCACCGACGGAGCTCTCCAGGCGGTCGCCCACGAGGCCCACAAACGCAAGGTCGGAGCCCGCGGCCTGATGATGATCCTCGAGGAGATACTACTCGAATCGATGTACCATCTCCCGACCGACAAATCGGTCAAAGACCTCGTCATCACCAAAGAGATGATCGAGCGCAAGGTCCCCGTCTTTGAGGTCATGACCCGCACCGAGGAAGCGGCATAAGCTCTTTCGACAATTCCCCTATCTCACGGCCCCGATCGGTGCCCGGATCCTTGTCCGAAGCCCGCAATGTCCGTAGCCCGCATGTAACGTAAGTAAGGGCTCACGTTTATCGCTATTGACCGCCAACGAAGTATCCACGGCGACTCTCCGGCCTTAATCTTTAATAACATTTAAGATCGGTCATTAATATTTATTAGATCCTAATAAAACGATCACTGCCCGAGAGCCCGCGGGACAAGCTGTCCTGCGCCGTAACATCCTACGGCGCCGCAACTGACGTTGCTTGTCCCGAGGTTGAAAAGATCCCGCGGGACAGTCCTCGGGACAGAGAAGCTGTTGATAGCATTGACTTTAACCCGATTTGTCCCGCTGTCCCGCGTTTTTTTTGTTTTCAGACCGTCCGCTCGGGACACATTTTCCCCCGAAAATCGAGGCGTGTTGACGGGGCGACCAGGCGTAGGGATCCCCGTTTTTGGCGGGTTTTCAAAGAACTAGCTTCTAATTAAATTCTATCATTAGTGTCAAGAGCAGTTGTATGTTGTGCCCATGCAACGAAGCAGCGAGACATTCCATGAACTCTGAGATCAGCGGCACGTCCGGGTTGAGTGTGTCGTCCTTGCCGACACACTTACTTGAGCTCGCGACGCCGGCCTCCGCGGCGGAGCGTACCGGGGGGGGCAGAACGCCTAGGCTAAATGCAGATTGCCGCTCTGCGGTAAAGATCGCTGAAAGCCGGAGTCTGACTTTGGATATTGCTATCTGTGAAATCAGGGCCACACTTAAAAAACTGCTATGCTCTGTTTTGATCAATCCCGAGGATTGCACGATCGCAACTTTGCCCCCCCGATTTACGCAAAATGGAGCGGCCGGTGTAAATTTCCAGCCGCTCCGTTGTTATTGTCTGAGAAAAATCGAAAGAGAATTACTCGCTTTTCGGCAACCATTTTCGCCGGGCGGCCATTCCGATGCTAGCGAGGCCGGTGCCGAAGAGGACGAGCGTCACCGGTTCGGGGACTGCGGTCGGCGGCGGCGGCGGCGGTGGCGGCGGCGGAACGGTCGGTGTTGGCGTCGGACTGTGCGGCAGCACGCATCCGGCTGCGAGCACCGAAGCACCGGTGATGCCGTTACCAAAACTGGTCTCCATATTTTTCGAGTATGTCACGCCATTAAACGTAAATGCCGGAACGATGTCGCCGCCGAGGCCGTTGCCCGTCTGTTCGTGATCGAGGTGGCCATTTATGACGCCTTCGACGTCCGGCGAGATCACGATATACGGATTCGATGCCGATCCGGTTCGATGACAGATCGTTATGTGGTATCCGGCAGGCACGTCGGCACTCACGGTTCCGATGCCGGCAACAAGCAAGATGGCCGATAACAATCCGGCCGTAAATATACTCTGCGGGTTAAATCCAGTGATCGTTTGAAATATCTTCATTTTTCTATCCTTTCCGATTGCTTTGTTAGATTTCTGCCATTGCGGCTTAATTTCCCATATCCGTGAGCTCCGCGTTCGCCAACTCACGTGCCTCTAAGAAAAGGTGAATCATGAGTCTATTCCAGAATGGTTTGTTTCGCACCGTCAAATACGGTAGGTCGATCCGTTGACCGGCGGGCAGATGAAACGAAAATAAGATGAATAGGGTGGGTAAGATCTACGATCGTTTGCTGGGCATAGGGCTTCGAACTGCTCCATCCAAACCCCCGGCGAATCTTTCCCCTTCAGTCGGCGTCCGGAGAAGTTAGGATGGCGAGTTCGTGATTCTGGCCGGAGACTGGTTTTACGCCGGCGGGGTCAGGTTGAATTGCCACGATTCGGGGTCGTGGCGGACGAGTGATCCGTCGGCGGCACGCTTGAGGAACTGAATATTTACCGACGTTCCGGCAGGCGGTGCATCGGGGCTGGCTTGCAGCCTGACTTCGGATTCAAAACCGCCGGCGGAAACGGATATCTCGGCTGTCCATTCGACATCCAGCGAGAGACGTCCGATCAGGTAGATCGCGGCCTGTTTGGAAACCTCTAGAAAATCGTGACGCCCGGACCGTTTATGTTCGATATTCAGTGCGTTGCGGCGGAATTTGTATTTGCCCAGGCCATCGGCTTCGAACTGAGCGGTGACACCGAGCACGCTCGATTTTGACGCCGAGGCAAAGAGCGATCGTTTTAATAGCTCGGCCACCTCAACGACGAGGGCGTAGTCGGCGTTTTCGCCGATCAGAACCTCCGGTTTCAGTCCGCCTTCCTCGGCGGTCTGCTTGAACGCGGCCGCCAGCGAACCGGCCGAACGCGTGTACCGCGACGCCCCGGGCTCGATCGCGACCTGTTCGACGAGTTCGAGATCGAGTTTCCGCCACGGTTCGATAATGTCCTCAATGAATTTGGATGACAGCTCGTCCATATGATCTCAGCTTCCCGGACTGAATGCTAACACAGACGAAAGCCAGTCAGAAAGGGGCGTCGATCGTCAGAACAAAAAAAGACAGCCAATGACGGGCTGCCTCTTTTTGATATAAAAAAATGGGCGGGACACGACCCAACGCTCCGCCCAAGTCAACGTTTACTGCGGCGAGTACGCAGTCTGGATCGGGCGATCGGTGGCAATTCCGAAATGGTACATACCGAGGCTGTTGTCAGCACTATTCAAAATGTACCAGTTGCCGTCCGACGGACGAAAGACCGCGACATCCGTGAGGCCGTCGCCGTCAAATTCGCATGCGACCGGAATGTCACCCGGCGTGCCAAAATGGAACGCTGACATCTGGTTGTCCGAACTTCGGTAAATGTACCAGTTGCCTTCGCTTGGGCGAAATACCGCGACGTCGTTGGTGCCGTCACCATCGAAATCACCGGCCACGGGTTGGTCACCGGACGTTCCCCAGTGCAGGGCGGTCAGGCCGTTATCCGAACTGCGGTAGATGTACCAGTTGCCTTCGCTCGGACGGAAAACAGCGAGATCATTGACGCCGTCCCCGTCGAAATCTCCGGTCACCGGACGATCATTCGGTGCTCCCCAGTGGGTTGCCGAAAATTCGCCGTCCGAACTGCGGAGGACGTACCAGTTACCCTGCGACGGACGATAGACTGCGAGGTCATTGATACCGTCGCCGTCATAATCGCCAACGACCGGAATGTCGCCGGACATGCCAAACTGGGTAAAGGTCGTTTCGCCGGTTCCGCTGCGGCGGATCTGCCAAGTGCCGGTCGCCGGTGTGTACATCGCCACATCGGCAATGCCGTCACCATCATAATCGCCCTGAACATTAAGGTCGCCCGGATTGCCTATCGATCGGGCAGAGAACGTATTGTCCGAGCTGTTAAGTGTGTACCAATCGTTGGCGGCATTGGCAGCAAAGCCGGCATTCGCGCGGATCACACCGATATCCGAGAGGCCGTCGCCGTCAAAGTCGTCGCGGCGGTTGAGCGGTCGGATCTGACCGCGGATCTCGCCGGTCGGATTGTTAACTGTCGACACCTGGAAGTACAACAAGCCGTTGCGTAGCTGAGCCACCTGTTGAGCGTTCACCGTAAACGTTTGCGGCGGAGGCGGAGCGGGAAGAGCCGTTGCTGGCACCGCCAGCGTGAAGACAACAGGGCCGTTTGCATCAGGAGCTGCGGGGCCGTTGATCGTGATCGACGTCACGGCAGACGACAGACGAAGGAATCCTAGCCTGACGGCGATCTGGTCCCCGGCCGGATTTAACATTACTACTCCAAATCCGCGGCCGGCGGTCGTGACCGGCGGAACCTCGGCACGTCCGCCAAGTCTCGAAACAAACGCACGAGCGGGAACCGGGGTTCCGTTCGGCGTCGGCGTCGGGCTCGGGCTGCCGCTGGGCGTCGGTGTCGGAGTCGGTGGCGGCGGAGCTGTCGCAAACGTACCCGCAAGCAGCACTACGCCCGAGTTTTTGAGTGACATAGTGGTTCCCGGCGTGATGACCGGAACGGCATCGCCTCTCATTGTGGCAAGACGAAGGAATCCGTTATGATTCATCAGCGGAAATTGGCCAATGACATTGCCGGCCACCCACACGTTGATCACGGTTCCGTTCGGAAGATTAATGTTCGAGGCGTATACCTCGAGTATGCGGTCGGTCGCCGTAAATGCCGTATATTCACCCAGTCCGCGTGCGACGATCGTCGAGGCAGCCGGTACCGGAACTGACAGCGGAGCAAATAGCTTGGCGATCGGTGTCGGCATCGGCGTCGGCGGGGGTGGCGTCGGCGTTCTGGTCGGTGTTACCGTCGGTGACGGCGGCGGAGGCGGGGCTGCAAACACACCGCGTAGAACCACAGTTGGTCCATTTTTTACCGAGACCGTATCACCTGCGACCGGGGTCGGAACTGTTCCGCCATTTGCGGTCGTCAGGTGCAGCACACCGTGATGCATCATGTCCAAAGTTATCGACCCAATATTTGTATTGTTAAGAAAGACGGAAAGCGGTGCTGGCGTGGTTGACGGCGATGGGGCCGGCAATATTACGTTGGCAACATCCACGTGAAAAACATTGGTGGTCGTCGTACCGATAGTGTTTGTCGCGTAATACGCGACTCCAGTCGGCGGAGCAACGGCCGCAGGAGCCGGGGCGGTAAGATTTGCGACTAGTGCCGGGCCAATCGCGGGAGTCGTCTGAGCTTGTGACATTGACGACGATATCTGCATCGCGATTGGCAATACCAGCCAAAGAGCGATCGCAGAAACCGTCAGAAACAAAAATCGCGAGCGGAATTCCGTCCGGCGAATTGAATTAGTTTGAGACATCGGTGTCCTCCTGATATTTGTGAAATAAACGAACGCTGGAGAAAATTCTCCTTTCCTATTCGCTTACTTTGTTAGTTCAAAAATCGGCAATGGGATTAATTGCGCCGGACTGAATTTGAGGTAACAGTATACTTCATGTTTACAGACGTTTTCAATCGATAAATGGTCGCACAAATTTTACAAAAATAAAGAAAAATGTCTAAATTCCGATAAGAGATCATTAGGGCCCAGACGTTTGATGTTGCGCGCCGGAGGGGTCGGAGCAAATTATTAACCAGCAGACAATGATGAAAACGATGGGCCTGACCGTTATTTATTGTGTTCCGCCGTTCATCCGGTCGGTTCTCATCGATAGTGCGACCGATCCCCGTCCGCGACTCGGGTACGCGGGTGAGAGCGAGCACGCACACAACGGGTTGTATATACCTTTGTACCGGGTATGTTATATTGGGCATAGTATTATGCTATTCCTTAGAGCCGTACGTATAATTTGCTGGTAATTCTAAAATTCCAATGCTAATCGGCATTTACTAGGGCATACATTTCGTTTTCGGTCGGGTTGATAATAAGTACGGGCGGAAGAGTTTGGTGTTATTGCGAATGACCGCCGATTTTGCGTAGATATATACATACCTCTCCCAGCCCGGAATATTGAATATTCGCCGCGAGGCAAATCGTCCTTTTATGCAAGAATTTACAGATCAGATGCCATCGGATATCGAGCGTTTCCCGATGGTTCCCATTCGTGATGTCGTCATCTTTCCATATACAAAGGTAGCATTTAAGATCGGCCGGTCGAGTTCCGTGAGGGCACTCGAACAGGCAATGAACGGCGAACGCAATATCTTTCTGGCGACTCAGCATGATGCCTCGGTCGACGAACCCGAGGCCGATCAGGTCTATTCGGTCGGTACGATAGGCCGCATTTTGCAAGCACAGAGGCAGGACAACGGCCAGATCAAGGTTGTGGTCGAGGGCCGCGAACGAGGCCGTTCGGTCCGGATCGAAAAGGACGAGGACGGGATGTTTTATGCCCACGTTCGGCGAATAGCGTCGACAGACGAGTCGGGTTACCGCACCGACGGTCTGCTGCAGCGGATCCACGGACTGGTGGAACAGTTTCTGCGAGTCTCGCCCGACGCATACACCGACGCACTTCACGCGAGTCTGCGGGGTGTGACCGCGACGCAGATCGCCGATGCGATGTCGTCACATTTGCGTATCGGTGTCGAGGAAAAACAGGGTCTGCTCGAAACGGTTTCGGTTCAGGAGCGTCTACAGAAGCTAATCGAGGTGCTCGAGGCCGAGATCGAAAAGCGTCAGCTCGATCGCAACATTCACGCCCGCACGAAAAAGCAGATGGACAAACATCAGCGTGAATACTACCTGAACGAGCAGATCAAGGCGATCCATAAGGAACTCGGCCGCAAGGACGAAAAGGCCGAACTCGAAGACCTCAAGAAGAAGATCGAAGCCTCGGGCATGACCGAGGAGGCGACGGACAAGGCACTGCAGGAATTTGCTCGTCTTGAGGCTATGCCGCCGATGTCGGCGGAGAGCACGGTTGCCCGCACCTATCTGGATTGGTTGATCAACGTCCCGTGGAAAGAACGCTCGGACGAGAACGAGGACCTCGCGGTTGCCGAGGCCATTTTGGACGACGACCACTACGGCCTTGAAAAGATCAAGGAGCGTATCCTTGAGTTTTTGGCGGTTCGGCAATTAGTCAAGAATCCAAAAGGCTCGATACTATGTTTTGTCGGTGCGCCCGGCGTGGGCAAGACATCGCTTGGCAAATCGATCGCCAAGGCGACCGGACGCAAATTTGTCCGTTTGGCGCTCGGCGGAGTTCACGACGAAGCGGAGATCCGCGGCCATCGACGTACATACATCGGGTCGATGCCGGGGCAGATCGTGCAGTTGATGAAACGGGCCGGCACGATAAATCCGGTGATCTTGCTCGACGAGGTCGACAAACTCGGCCGTGACTATCGCGGCGACCCGAGTGCGGCTCTACTCGAGGTTCTCGATCCGGAACAGAATGGCACTTTCCGCGACCATTATCTGGATGTCGACTACGACCTGTCGCAGGTCTTCTTTATTGCTACGGCAAATGTACTGCATTCGATACCGGGTCCGCTTCAGGATCGTCTCGAGATACTTAGCCTGTCCGGTTATACGGAACGGGAAAAGATTGAGATCGCCAAACAGCATTTGGTGTCAAAGCAAATGGGAGAGAGCGGTATCCCGTCAGATGCTGTCCGATTTACGGACGACGGAATCCTCGAGACGATCCGCCATTACACGCGCGAAGCGGGTGTTCGCAACCTCGAACGCGAGATCGGCTCGTGCCTACGTAAGATCGCGAGAAAATTTGTCGCAAGCACGGACAAAGAGGATTTTCGCGTAGTCATAGACTCTGAGATGGTCCAGGAACTGCTGGGCACAGTTCGATACCGCAAGCAGGACATTGCTCGGACGAGCGAGATCGGTCTCGTGAACGGCCTGGCGTGGACCGAGGTCGGCGGCGACGTGCTGCAGGTCGAAGCGACGCTCGTCAAGGGCAAAGGCGAGGTCACGTTAACCGGCAAACTCGGCGAAGTAATGCAGGAATCGGCCAAGGCGGCGTTGACGTGCGTCAGGACGCGTGCCGAAGAATTGGGCATCGATCCCGCGATCTTTCGCGAAAAAGACCTGCATATTCACGTGCCTGAGGGTGCGATACCCAAGGACGGCCCTAGCGCCGGCATCACGATCGCAACGGCAATGGTGTCGGTGATGACCGCCAAGGCGGCACGCCACGATGTGGCCATGACCGGCGAGATCACGCTGCGCGGCAAGGTCCTGCCGATCGGCGGGGTCAAAGAAAAACTCCTGGCGGCTCACAGATTTGGCTTAAAAACGATAATATTATCGAAAGAGAACGAAAAGGATCTCGTCGACATTCCCGAAGAGGTGCGTGACGAATTAACGATCCACGCTGTCGAGTACATCGACGAAGTTTTGAAATTTGCATTGGTACCCGGTTCCGACATTCAGGTTTTGGATACGTCGAATACGCAGATCTGGTCGTCAGACACCTCAACTGCGGAGATCTCGGCGACATTAGACTAAAGAAATTATGAGCAACGAAGTGCACTCTGCCGAGTTAATACTTAAACTTTACGACCTACGGCGTGAAGAAAAGATGCGGGATGCTCGCGCGTGGTTTATCTCGTTCTTTCCCGAGAGCGTTGACGACATAATGAAAGCGATGGTCGATGCCGCGACCAGTGCCAAATACCGAATGGTGACCAGCTATTGGGATATGGCTGCGGGTTTTGTCAATCGCGGAGCGATCGACGAGGATATGTTTATGGATTCGGCCGGCGAGAGCGTTGTCGTATTCTGCAAGGTTCAGCCGTTTATCGAGGAACTAAGAACCCGTCTCGGCAGCCCGAAAGTCATGAAACACCTCGAAGAATTGCTGATGCGTCAGCCGGACGCGCTCGAGATGCTCACGGCTCGTCGCGAACAGATGAAAGCGTGGATGGTTGCAAGGGACGCAATGAATAAAACTGCGTAGCCCGTTCGCCGATGAAGATCACCTCAGCCGAATTTGTAAAAAGCGCGTTCGACCGCAGCCATTGGACAACCGACGGACGGCCCGAGGTAGCTTTTTTGGGTCGTTCGAACGTCGGCAAATCGTCTTTGCTTAACTCGCTGCTGCTTCGAAAGGGGCTTGCACGTACGTCGAATACGCCCGGGCGGACGCAGAGCATCAATTTTTTTCTAGTCAATGAACGGTTCTATTTCGCCGATCTGCCGGGCTACGGCTACGCCAAGGTTTCCAAAACAATGCGTGCGGACTGGGGAAAGATGGCTGAGCAGTATTTATCCGATCGACAAGAGCTGAAATTGTCGATCCAACTCGTCGATTCGCGTCATACGCCGACAGAACTTGATCGACAATTGCATGACTGGCTGACCTTTGGTCAAAAACCGTATATCATCGTCGCAACAAAATGCGACAAACTGTCGAATAATGAGTTGAAGAAAAATCTGACAGTTATCGAAGAAGCCCTACCGGGCAGCCGGATCATCGCTTTTTCGTCGCAAACTGGCAAGGGTCGCGACTCCGTTTGGGCGGAAATCGAAGCTGCGGTGAATAAATCTTAAGAATTAAGTTGATTTATCAATCCGAATGTTGTAAATATTAAATATCCCTTAAGCTCAGGGTTTCCTTTTCAAGCCGAGAAGGCTGGAATCTTTGTATTAAATCTATTCATTCCATACGATTTCGACGCATTTGATCGCTTTCCTTTTTGGATGCTGCTCGATCAGGCCGAAAGATCCAAATAACCCCTATTGTGTTTATCACGTTACAATTAACTCCCAAACTTACGGACTGACATGGCAACCAAAACCACACAATCTCGCAGACCAAAACGTGTTACGGCCGTTGCGGACGCGGTATCTAATGCACCTGAAACTGACGAGCCGTCAACTAACCCGGCCAAAGAGAAAAAGTCTCAGGCGAATAATAATTCGACCGATGAGCTAATGCTGAACCTCGCCGGACTCAAAGATATGTCGATCAGCGAACTGACGCATATCGCCAAGGAAATGGGTATTGAGGGTGCTAGCGGCCTCAGAAAACAAGAGCTCATTTTCAAGGTTCTCGCAACGCAAACCGAAAAGAGCGGCCTGATTTTCTCTGAGGGCGTACTTGAAACGCTGCCCGACGGATTCGGTTTCCTGCGGGCACCCGAGTACAACTATCTGCCCGGCCCCGACGACATTTACGTCAGCCCGTCGCAGATACGCAAATTTGACCTTCGGACCGGCGACACGGTCTCCGGTCAGATTCGCCCGCCGAAAGAGGGTGAACGCTATTTCGCCTTGATCAAGGTCGAGGCGATCAACTTTGAGGCTCCGGAGCAGTCGCGCGAAAAGATATTTTTTGACAATCTGACGCCGCTCTACCCGGACGAAATGCTTAACATGGAGATCGAGTCCGATCCTGACAAGATCTCGGCTCGCGTCATCGATCTCGTAACGCCGATCGGCAAGGGCCAGCGTGCCCTCATCGTTGCTCCGCCGCGTACCGGTAAAACGATGCTGCTGCAGACGATCGCCAACTCGGTGACCGAAAATCATCCTGAGGTCACGCTGATCGTGCTGCTCATCGATGAACGGCCCGAGGAAGTTACCGATATGCAGCGTTCCGTCCGCGGCGAGGTCATCTCGTCGACGTTTGACGAACCGCCGACACGCCACGTGCAGGTCGCGGACATGGTTATCGAAAAGGCAAAACGCCTGGTCGAACACAAACGCGACGTCGTCATCCTGCTCGATTCGATCACGCGACTTGCTCGTGCCCACAACTCGGTCGTGCCGCCGTCGGGCAAGATCCTGTCGGGTGGTATCGACTCCAACGCGTTGCAGAGGCCTAAGCGATTCTTCGGTGCGGCACGAAACATCGAGGAAGGCGGTTCATTGACGATCATCGCGACCGCTCTGATCGACACGGGTTCGCGTATGGACGACGTCATTTTCGAGGAGTTTAAGGGAACCGGTAACTCCGAGATCCACCTTGACCGCCGCCTGTCGGACAAACGTCTGTTTCCGGCGATCGACCTGCAGCGTTCCGGAACGCGAAAAGAGGAACTCCTGCTCAGCAAAGAGGACCTCAACCGCATCTGGGTCATGCGCCGCGTGCTCAACCCGCTTTCACCGGTCGAGCAAATGGAAGTCGTCCTCGAACGTCTATCGAAAACCAAGACGAATGCCGAGTTTTTGGCGTCGATGCAGTCTTAATTAGTTGTCTGTGGTCAGTGATCAGTGGTCAGTAGCCGGCGGATAGTTTTCAGAAACTTCTGACCACTGCCCACCGACAACTGACCACTTTTCTTATGCGTGTAGCCATCTTATCTGCCGAGGCAGTTCCATATTCCAAGACGGGTGGTCTGGGTGACGTTGCCGGTGCTTTGCCCAAGGCACTGCGCCAGGTGGGCGTCGATTCGTTTTTGATAACGCCGTGCTACTGGCAGACAAAGGGCGAATACCTCTGGAAGACGGCGGTCGACGATCTGTGGGTTGCCTGGCGGGGCAAGCCATACGCGGCGAAGGCGTTTTACAGCGAAGCCAACGGTTCGCCGACATTTTTGATCGACGCTCCGTCGTTGTTTCACCGCGATTCGATCTACGGTTACACCGAGGACTACGAGCGGTTCGCTTTTTTCAATCACGCCGCCTTGGCCCTGATCGAACGCCTCGGGTCGGCACCGGACATCGTTCATCTCAACGATTGGCACTGCGGATTTGCCGCGGTCGAACTGGCCTCGCGACGACATTACCAATCTTATTGGCGAAACACGCGGACGGTATTTTCGATCCATAATATGGCGTATCAGGGCGGGTTCGGGATGGGCGAACTGCCAGCCTTAGGGTTTACGTCCGAATTTGCCCGGAGTTCGTTCAGTTTTAACGGTTACGCCTCGGCGATGAAGGCCGGCCTCGAAGTTTCCGACACGCTCTCCACAGTCTCAAAACGGTACGCAAACGAGATCCAGACGGGCGAGAACGGCTATGGGCTCGATTGGCTGACGCGTCAGCGGGCAAACCGCCTGGTCGGTATCACGAACGGCGTCGACTACGACGAATGGAACCCTGAAACGGATCGCGAACTTCCGGCACATTTCTCGATCAGCGACCTTTCCGGTAAGGCTGAGTGTAAGCGGGCGTTGCTCGATCGCTTTTATCTGCCGCACGAGATGGACCGCCCGATCTTTGCCTGTGTAACGCGTTTGACGTCGCAAAAAGGCGTCGAACTCATTCGGCAGGGGGCGGGCGACATTCTGGCGGCGGGCGGTTTTTTCATCGCACTTGGGTCCGGCGAAAAAGATTCGGAGAAATTCCTGCAGGCGTTGCGTGACTTCGCACCTTCGCGGGTCGGAGTTTACATCGGCTACAACGAGAGTCTCGCCCACCTGATCGAGGCGGGTGCAGACATGTTCCTGATGCCGTCTAAATTTGAGCCGTGCGGGCTAAATCAGATGTATTCGCTGCGATATGGTACGGTACCGATCGTCCGAGCG
>JAYVUD010000232.1:0-3156 GCA_043788335.1 Chloracidobacterium sp.
ATCCGATATCGGATCTGCATAAAACTGGCCGCCGAACGCGTGTACGTTGCCACGACGACAGAAAAGGTCGGCGTCTACATTATGCAAGGCCGTGGGCAAACACCGCGGCAGGCATTTACGGCGCTGACCGCGATGATCGAATGGAATCTTAGAAGATCGGTTCAGGAAGCGTTGACCGAGAACATATCGGTACATCGTAATCGAATGGCGTGCCGGTAATCGGCACTAACCCCCTCTCTGTAGCAGCAGGGATACAAACAATGGAGGAAATATCTCAAATGTCCAGCAAATTTAGAAATTCGCGGGCCGAACTGGCCCTCATGATCGCATTAGTGCAAGAGCACCCGATGACGCCAAACAAATTGAAGGATAACATCACGGACGCCCTGGCATCCGAATGGCAAGTTATCGATCTGACGACCGAGCCGGCAGGGATCGACTACTGTTTGAAGGCTCTCGATCAGGCCCAAAACAAGCCGGAGGTCTCACGATGACGCGAAAGAAAATAGCGGACGATGTCGAGGCGGTGATCGACGAGATCCGGGAAAACGGATCGCGGCTGATAGACGAGTTTATCACCCTGTGCCGATCGTCCAACACGGCGGGACTCGCGGCCCTCGAGGAATTAAAACAGCATCAGTATGACGCTATGGCGGCCCTTGACGAAATAAAGGAACAGGCGGAGCGGAAAGGAGAAACGGAATGCAGCAAGTAATCATCAACCCCAAATTTAAGGCATTGCTTGCCCCGTTGACGGCGGAGGAGTACGCGCAGCTCGAGCAAAGTATCATCGCCCACGGATGCGAGACCGCGATCGATATATGGCGCAGTCAGATAATCGACGGGCATAACCGGTACGAGATCTGCGTCAAGCATGACAAGGCGTTCCGGACCAAGGATCGAACCGTCGATTTTGCGACCGAGGACCTGGTGCTCGAATGGATCTACGTCAACCAACTCGGGCGGCGTAACCTGAACCCGAACCAAAAGCTGCTCTATATAGGGCAGCTTTACGAGCTGCAGAAGAAGCGGCACGGCGGCGATCGTGGCAACCAATATACGGTCGATGACGCGGACGTTTTGCCAAGTCGACAAATTGACGACTTGGCAGATTCCGAACAAAAACACGAATCGACGGTCGTTTACGACGAATATTCACAGATCCCGCCGATCGAGAACGAGTCGGGGTTTGATACCCCGAGTGGAGAGAGCACGGACGACGGCCTGGACTACGAACTGGACGAACAATTTCGCCCGCGGAGCCCTCGCAGATCAAAACCGATCAACCGGACGGCAACCAAGATCGCAAAGGACTTTGGCGTAAGCTCCCGGACGGTCGAGCGGGCGGCAACGGTCGCCAAGGCGGTCAACGCCCTGCCGGAGCATGTCCAGCGGACGTTCATCGCCGGCAAGCTCTCACAAACGGCGGTGATCGAGCAGGCCCGAAAGATCACGGAGCCGACCTTTGTGCCCGAGACACCGGTCGACCCGGCGGACACGTCGCGGGACGATTTTACAGAGATGTGCACGGCGCTCAGCAAGCGGCTGCATGATCTGTTCGGCTCGGTGGCAGATACGATCGCGGCGGCGCGGTTGGAATTTGTCGACCGCGGCCAGTCATTTGACGAGTGGTGCTCACACCTGGCGGCCGTCAGTTTTGACATCCCGCTGCTGGATGTGAAAAACCTGAAAAGCTTGCGGATATGCGTCTATTGTGCCGGTGAAAAATGCCCGCTATGCCGCGAGACCGGCTATCTATCGGGGGCACATTATCGAATGGCCGCGGTCGGAACGTAATATATAAATATAACGCTCGGACGGTACGTGGATGACCTATCTGCGGTCCTCATTGGCCTTGCCAATAAGGTGTGATATTCGAACGTTTCGATGTTACGCAGCCCGACGAACGCGGCATCATCGCCTTTCCCGGTCGGTGCCCGCGAAGGCGGGCGACAGATCCTCTTTCCTTGCCACACATACCCGTTAGTGTTAACTTATCGGTATTTCTTTAATACCCGATGAACACTCTCTACTACGGCGATAACTTAAAGATCTTGCGGGAACACATCCGGGACGAGTCGGTCGATCTGGTTTATCTCGATCCGCCGTTTAATTCGAACCGGAATTACAACGTACTGTTCCGCAACGAAACGGGGACCGACAGCGAATCTCAGATAACGGCGTTCGAAGACACGTGGCACTGGAACCTCGCGGCCGAGCAGACCTACAACGAACTAATAAACGAACCCGATCAGGTCGGCCGCATGATCGAGAGCTTTCGCGGCTTTATCGGAGCTAACCAGATGATGGCCTACCTCGTCATGATGGCCGTCCGCCTCAAAGAACTCCACCGCGTCCTAAAACCCACCGGCTCGCTCTACCTCCACTGCGACCCGACCGCGAGCCATTATTTGAAGTTGCTTTTGGATACGATCTTTGGAACGGCGAATTTCCAAAGCGAAGTTGTGTGGAAACGAACGAGTGCCCACAGCGGAGCGAAGCGTTACGGACCGATCCACGATACGATCCTGTTTTACACGAAGTCTGATGACTTTGTCTGGAATGAGCAACTTACCGAATACGATCAAACCTATGTAGAGGCCTTTTTTACACACGTTGATGAAAAAGGAAAGCGGTGGCGACGAACCGATCTTACCGGCCCCGGCTCAAGAAAGGGAGACTCTGGACTTCCTTGGAAAGGCTGTGATCCAACCCCGAAAGGCAGACATTGGCAACCACCGTCGTATTTCTATGATAGATACGAGCGCTTAACTGGAAAAGGTCTCTCGCATTTACCACTTATTGAACGTCTCGACGCTATGGATGCTTTAGGCATGATTCATTGGCCTACAAAAGCTGACGGAGTGCCACAAGGAAAACGATTCTTGGAAGACGCTCCCGGTATTCCGGCTCAAGACGTTTGGACAGACTTGAAACCGATTCATAATATGGCGGAAGAACGCCTCGGCTATCCGACCCAAAAGCCCGTTGCTTTGCTTGAGCGGATCATTTCGGCTTCGTCGAATGAAGGTGATGTTGTGCTTGATCCGTTCTGCGGGTGCGGTCCTGATGCTCGCTATGTACACGATCGGCATAGTCGCCGCCATCATCGTCGCGTTCCTGCTCAAACGCACTGTACTCAAGGCACCGCCGCCC
>JAYVUD010000233.1:0-23577 GCA_043788335.1 Chloracidobacterium sp.
GGTGGCACTGGCCGCAGGTTGTGACCAAATTTGAACGGTGGATCAGCGATTTCGGATTATTTGACGGCAGGATATTGTGGACGCCGTGGCAGCTGGCACAGTCGGCGACGACATCGGAGCCGAGTTTTGCTGCACGGCCGTGATAGCTATCCTGAAAACTGGTTACCCGGTCCGGCGGAATGCCGAAATCGGCCGAGAGGCGAACACCGTCGTGGCACTGTGAACAACTGACCAACCCGAGGGCTTTCCGGTTATCTTTTTGAGGCTTGATGCCGTGGATGCCGTGGCAATCGGTGCAGTTTGGCGAGGCGTAATTTCCGTGTGCGAGCGATGTTCCGTGAACGCTCTCAGTAAATTGTGATGCGATCTCGCCGTGGCACTTTCCGCAGGTTGCCGCCACATTGAATTTGGAAACCGCCGACCGCGAATCGGTCGCGGCTAAGACGGCGTGGCTGTTGTGGCAGTCCGAGCAGACAGCCGCTTTCATATTACCGAGCCCGAGGGCTTTGCCGTGAACACTCTCCTGATAGGCGAGAAATGGGCGGTTGGTGATCCCTTTCGTCGCCATCATTGCCGGATCGTTGTGACATCGCCCGCAGGTTTGTGCGATCCGGCTGCGATTGATCGTCGATTTGGGATCCTCGCCGGGAAGGATGGTCGCCATATCGCCGTTTACCGAGTGGCAGTCCAGGCAGGTCACAGCCGCCTTGCCGCGAGCGACGATTTTGGCATGTACGCTGGTCTCCATCGCGGCATGAGCGTCCTTGTGGAATTTCTCACCTGCCATGAACGGCAGTGACTTGCCGGCTCCGTGGCAACCGGCGCAGTCCATCTTGATGGTCTTAGGGAATTGTGCTCCCTGCGGGTCGGCCGTTATGGTTGGCTGCTCGGGGAGTTTCTGGGCGTCGGTTCCCGAGGGCCGCAAAATGAAGAAGGTTGCGATAAGTAGGATAAAGACGACTATTAAAGCGGCTTTGATGCTGGTTTTCATAGGATTACTCTCATTCACGCCTAGTTAAATTATATGACCATTGGCGACGGCATAATGTGACTGCAATCACTTTTGCATCATTATCTTGGCGAGATCGTAAGATTCTTTTGGCAGCGTCCGCCGCAGCGGGCGTGAGGTTGTCGTCACAGTTGGTACGCCTCGGCCCTCGACGGTTCCCGTTCGATCTTTTTGATCTCCAGATCGATAAATCGGTGGGGAATCGGACAAGGACGAGTCCGGCAAATGCAAATGATCTGATCTGCGGGCGGATCTTAGTGGAAGATGCAGGCAACGTGGGCGCCGCTTGTCGAAAGGGTTTTCAACGCGCCGGTGGCAATACGGACCATCAACCGTGCTTTGAGTCCGAATGGAAAATGGCTCCGTGCGTTGCTAGTGCACTACAGCCAAGTAAGATATCCGGAAATGTTTCGCGGTTGGTTCCGAAGGGCGGGCCGCTATTCATAGACTCGTATCTATCCGCGATAGTTTGATTCGCGAACGTTGTGATGATGGGGTCTACGATTATTGCGAACTAGATATCAAAAAAGAGCGAACCGCAATCCGGTTTCCCGAATTGCGGTTCGATTATGTGGTCGAGTTACCGATCGCCGCCCAAGTATATCCTCAGCGACATATATGGCAGGTGAGCCGTATAGTTCTGAGCCGGATAGCGTTGGGAAGTATTTGGCTGGCCCGTAATAACGATCTGCGGAATCAGATAATTTACCGGCGTTTCCGTGTACGAGTAGTACTGATAGCCGAGATTCCAATCGATATTCTTTGTGAGCTTAACGGCGAGCCGGACTTCGGGAGTGTGGAACGTCATCGGATACGATGAGATGATGTCCTGCGGTACTGTACCAATGATACTGCCCTGTCCCGGATCCGTATTAACCCGGTAGCTAGCGTAAAGCGAGACACGCTTCATCGGCCGTGCTGTCACGTCGAAGAAGAAATAGCTGTCCCGCATATAGTACCGGCTCTTTCCGAGGAAAAAGGTAGTTCCTGGTAAAACCGGACTGCCAACGGGGACAATAATGTCTACCTCGGTGTCCATCTTATTGTACGTGTATCCTGAACTCAGTGTAAATTCCGAAATCGGTGACCAATCGACGTTCGCCGAAAAGAGCCGGTTTTTAGAGTTAGCAATTGTCTCCGTAATAGGGATGTTGCAGTTACAGTTCGCTGCTCCCGGCGTATCGTTGTCTTTCGAGATGAACGACGCACCGAACACAAAGTTTTTGGCCGATGCACGGGTCTTGACGCGGAAATTCAAAAATTTTCCGTTCGAAAGCCGCGTAAACGGTGTGTCGGTAGAACCTCGTTCCACGTCTGCCCAGATCGACCAGTACTTGGTCGGTTTGATCTTAGTACCAGCGATAAACGTATGGGTTGAGTTTTGAAAAGTTTCATCCTCCACCAACCCGTAAATGCCGGTCACTAAATTCCGGTCAAAGGCTCCCAATTCGACTCGCCGCTGTGAATATCGATATCCAAAGTTGAAAGCAAATTGTTTACTAACCTGATAATCAGCCTCGATCAAGTTGGTATAACGGCGATAATTCGTCGCACGCCACGCCCCGTTGTCAGAGTAATCGTTAGGTCGAGCGACGCCCGCGGTCGTTCGGCTGTAAAGGTACTCAAGGAACCGGTTTTGGCCCGAGATGCGGAACTGGTCAAAGTTAAACGTGTCTGAGATCCGGAACGCACTGGTGATACGGTAGGTCGCACCGAGATCACCACGCGTCTGGTTACGCTTGGCGGTGCCGGTCACCGTGGCCTGGTCAAGGTCGATAATGACCTGTGGGATCGTTACACCGGAAAACGTACTGAGACCGCTACCGCTGTCCGACTGGAGAAAGTTGGTCCGGCTGTCCGAATACACCAAACGTCCGGTAAAATCCAATACCTTGGCAAATGTCCGTTGGAGATTGAAACTTACATAGTCCGTTGTTCCCCTCGTCGGGAAATCGCGGTAAAACGAATTTATTTGAGCGGTATTAGGGAGCGGATTGTTTCCATTTGAAAACGAGTCAATGGAAAACCGGGCGTTATCACGGAACATACGACGTCCGTAGTTTACTCCCCAATTGAAACCCGCGAGATTGCCCTCGACGCCGGCTCTGAAGTCATCCGACTTATTCCTGTTTCGGACGTTGACCATGAACTCGTCGCCCCTGGTTGTAAGTGTCGTACTTCCAAACTGCGGCCACCTCATTGTGTAGTTTCCGGGACCGGTTGTGTTATTAAATCCGTACCCGAGCTTAACTCTGATAAGTTCGTTATCCGGTAACAAGGTCAGATCAAAATCGCCGAAATAATGGGTGGTGTTAAACTTGTGCTGCGATTCAGTAGCGATGGGTTGCGACCACATCGTGTTGAAATTTTTGAGGTTGTTATAATAAGTAACCCGCCTCACGTTCGAGTCAAACTTAAAGACACCCGATTTATTCATCTTCACGGTTGCCGAGCCAGACGGATCGGCTCCCCATCCGCTCATGGTGATCAGTGCACTGTCGATGAACTTATGCTTACCGCCGATATCTTCGATCAAAAAGCTAGAGTCCAGAACTCGGACACCGGCTCGGTAATTGAGATCACTGCGATACTTTTCGCGGTCGCCGTTGACCCTGAGAAAGCGATATCCAAATTCAACGCTTGACGTGATCTTATAGTCCCCGTACATTCCGTCGTTTGACGATGCTCCTGAGGGTGACGCTGTTGGCGTCTGTGCCCAACCCGCGGTCGAACACATCAGACAGGCAATCAAGGAGAGGCCCGCTGATAAAAACATATTTTTTCTTTTATCTTTGTACATATTTCCTCCGATTACCTTATCTAAAGAAGAACCTACTTGAGTTTGAACCGTGAACTGCCGAGTGGCACACGTTACACTGCAGGTACCGAACCTGAGCCTGATTGTGCAGGCTCGGGGCCTGTGGCGAGATCTCTTCAGTAATACCGGTGTGGCATTCAAAACAAAGCTGGCGAACCGAATTACGCTTCAACAACTTCGGGTTGGACGAGCCGTGCGGTATGTGGCAAGCGGAGCAGCCTTCTAGCTTGAGCGGACCATGTTCGTAAACGAACGGTCCCTGTTTGTTAGCATGGCATTTAACACACGATGCGTCGACGCCGACAGCGAGTTTGGTCTGCTTCGACTCAAATCCACCGTGGGCGTTATGGCAATCGCTGCATTTCATCGTACCCTCGAGCACCTTGTGATGAAACGGCTTGGCAAATTGTGCTTTGGTCTCGGCATGGCAGCTGAGACAGAGCTGCGGGTCGTTCTGCTTGAGCATCGCACCGGCTGCGTTGCTGGGATTTTGCCGCGTTGTGTCTCCAACGTATGTATTTGACCCGGCATCTGAGTTGGCCGTGGTCATTCCGTGCGACGTATGGCAGTCGGTACAGCCTACGTTGTTTCGCCAGTGCTCGCCTCTTCGAAATTGGTTATGACTTTCCTTGCCCGAGTGACAACTCAGACAGGTTTCGGATACCTCTTTCGAGTCTTTACCTTTGAAAGAAATGATTTTTGTCTTATCGCCGCCGCCTTCGACGTGAGCTTTGCCAGATCCGTGACAGCCCTCGCATCCGTGCGCTTTATCTTTCCAGCTCGCAACTCCGTCGAGTTTTGCGTGTTTAGTACTTGAAAATTTCTTAAATTGATCCTCGTGGCACGCCTTGCAGGTTTCGCTGCCGACGAACTCATCGGATGTTGCCGCGGCCGGCGCGGGATCAACGTATGCTCCGAGGGTTCCGCTCAGAACTTTTGTATAAGTTCCCGAGACCGCCCAAGCGAGTACGAGGATCGAAAATGCCGCTGTCAGGCCGATCTTCATAATTTTATTTGAAGCCATGTTTTTGCCTCCGTGAAATATGCGAAATAGCTATTCGCCTTGTCAATATAAAACTCTTATCCGTTTACGTATGTGTTCTCCGTCACAATTTCGAAAAAAAAGTGAAAAAAAGTGAAAAAAACATACCCACGGGCGAAAAAGAACCAATCTTTCAGCCCAAAGTCACCGAAAGTAGAATCTGTCGATTCATTCGGCTCAGGATCTGTGCGAGCCGAAAGCACATCGCCGGGTCTCTGATGACCCGTGCAAGAAAATTGTCCCGACTGACGAAACCAAATTCGCAGTGGGTTAACGCCTTCATTTCGAAATAGGAGCGGTCACCGGCAAGGGCTTCGATGACGCCGTAGAGGCGGCCACGTTCCACCGGGTATGAAATCGTTTCATTTTGTGGCACCTTGCCCATATAGATCACGGCCTGGCCGCTGTGTAGGGTGTATATATGTCCTGAAGGCTCATCATTATGTATCACGATTTCGCCTGGTTCGTAAAATCGTATGGACGTTTCCGGTGAAAAGCTTTTATCGAATCGTTCGGTCTGTCCTAAAAAAAAGTCGTCCTGCAAAATCGAACCGCAGTATCTTTCGGGTCGGACTTGTTCAGTTGGGCTCATTTGTCTATCCTCCGGATATCAAATGATTCTTTACCGAAAGGCCGGTAGTGCGAAAGGACCCAGGTCACATGCCATAGTGACCACCGTCACACAGCCGAGATAGTACTGCGTCGGGTTTTGATCACTTCACGCAATCGCTGACGGTCGTGAATAACCAGATCAGAGCCTTTGAGCGAGATCAGATCGTGCTCACGAAAATACTTCAAAGCTCGTGTTACGGTCTCCCGTGAGGATCCGATCATCTCAGCGATCTCCTCGTGGGTATAGAAATTTTTAAGCTGCACTCTGCCCGTCGCCCCATTTCCGTTACCGCTCCAAGCCAGAAAGAGCTTGGCCAATTTGCCGGCGACCGAATCAGACATACCGAGAGCGCAAATTTGTCTGTAAGCCGTTTGATAACTGCGGCTAAGCTGTCGTGCAGCACTCAGGCAAGCCTGTGGGTTTTCGGCCAGAAAGCCGACTAGTTCGCACCTGGGCACGTAATTTACCTGACATAACTCGATGACCTCGGCGGTGATCTCGTATTCCATGCCGTCAAGTGTGGCACTGAGCCCGACCATATCACCTGGTTCGGCAATACCGATGATGATGACACGGCCGTCCTGCGAACAGGTAGAGAGTTTGACCCTGCCCTGACAGAGCATATAAGCACCGGTCGAGGCCTGTCCCTCAACGAAAAGCATCGTGCCCTTGGGGTAGACCTTGGTTATTTTTACTTCGTTGAATGCGTCGAGTTCAGGTCGCGGTAAATTGCAAAAGGAACTGTCATTTCGTAAACCGCAATGACTACATTTGTCTTGAATGCTTAAGTCTTGAGCGACTTTCATATTTGTTTTTCGCTGTTGTCTCATCAGCGGTACCCGCCGCCGCGAGGATCTTTTGTAAATTTTCAAAAGACCATGCCCAAGTTAAATGCAATAGCCATTCCGCATCGTGGACCACGATTTACGCAATAAATATGGGGTGTACGCGCGCCAGTAGCGATTTTTGTTGTGTTATTTTTCAATAATCTGCGAAAAAATCCGCGCACGTGTGGAATCGACGGATCTCTACTTGATCTCATTGAGACGCTCTTCGAGCAGCTTTGTCGATACGGTCAGAAAGTCGTAGGCGGTGACCATGCCGACGAGACGCCCGTCCTTGATGACCGGTAGACAGCCGATGTTTTGGTCGCGAAGCATGTTTAGGGCGTCGAGCGTCGATGTCTCGGGCGTCACCGTTGTGATGTCGGTCGTCATAATGTCGCGCACGATCAGGTGGTCTGCCGAGCTCGCTTGACCGGTGGCGATCAACTCGACCAGGTCGCGAGCCGAGACGAGGCCGATGAGACGGGCCGAGTCGTCCTCGACCGGAATATGCCGCACGTGCCGCCAGTGCATGAGAGACGCCGCCAGATCGATGACGTCTTCAGGGCGGACGGTGAAAAGGTCGACCGCCATAAATTGCTCGACCGTTTTGAAATTGTCGATCCACTCCGATTTTTCCGGCATTTGGGCCAGATCCCATTCGTGCATGGGTGCGCCGCCCTCCTGGTACTTTTTCATTGCAGCTGTGATCGTCCTGAATCGGACATTCGGCTTAGTTGACGCATCCATCGAGTTGTACGAATTTAGCATCCAGGTCGACCCGGTTTTTTCGGCACGAACGCGTTGCTTTATCACGTCCAGTAGACGCTGACTATCATCCGCATCGATCCCTGCCATATCTAACCCTCGCTGGGCACGGGGGAGCAACTCCTCAAGTATCAAACGGGCGACGCGTCGGCTCTTGCCGTCGAGGCCGCGGATTTGTCCGTCGAGGCCGTAACGGGCGGCGTTGAAGAAGTTGGATTTGGCTTCGTCAAATGACATATGCTTACGGACGTCGCCAAACTCCCGGGGCAGTTCCATCATCAGACCGAGAAAGAACGCAGTGTTAGCCATCTCGTCGAGCACGCTCGGGCCTGCGGGTAAGTAGCGAGCCTCGATCCTCAGGCCCGGCCGGCCGTTGATGACGCCGTAACACGCACGGTTCCAACGCCAGATTGTCCCGTTGTGCAGCCGCCACGCTGAAAGTTGCGGTATTGCTCCCTGTTCGACTACATGGAGCGAATTTTCCTCGACCGCCTGGGTCAGCAAGATACGAAATCGGGCGGCGTCCTCGCGGAGCACCTCGATGATCGAATCGTCGACCCAGCGGTCGCCGAAATTGACACGAGGCATCTGGTCGCGTTCCTTATGGGTAAGCGAACGGGTGTCGGTCGAAAGCTGGAACAGGGCAACTCTTGTTTCGTGCCAGAGGCGGTGACTGAGCAGGATAGGCGAATTTACGGCACATGCGAGTACAGGGCCGGCTATGGCCTGAGCCCAATTGTAGTGACGGACAAATTCGTCAATGCCGACCTGCAGGTGGACCTGAAAGCTGGTATTGCAAAATTCGGTAAAGGTGTCCTGCAGTGTTATCTGCAGTTCGTCGAGCCCCTTGATCTGGATGATACGGTTTTCGCCGTGGAGGCGGGTGACGACCCGGTCGATCTCCTCGTAACGAGGGTTCGGCGTCATATTTTCATGGCACAGGTCTGAGACCTGAATGGTAGGCAAGATGCCCGCCAGAACCACGGAGGCGTGGTTTTTAGCAGCCGCCTTGCGGACGACATCGATGACCTCGTTAACCTCGTCCTCCATTAACCGGAGGCAGTCGCCCGCGAAATCGCGTGGGGTCAGGTTGGCTTCGAGATTAAATTTTCCTATCTCGGTGGTCAACCGTCCGTCACGTGCCGTCTTGAGGATCTCGGTCACGAGCGGAGCTGGATGCATCGCCGAATCGACGAGGAACATCTCCTGCTCGGCGCCGATGCGCCGGACGTTGTTCTCGAAATCACCATTATCGAGCATTTTCTCGAGAGCCTGGAGGTCATTGAGGACCGCGAGCGTAAACGTCCGCAGTTGCTCTTCGTCATATTCCGATGATACGTTATGGTCACCCATAGATTAGGTCGCCTGATCGATAAACGGACTCTCAGTATCGTGTTTACGTCGCGTGACGACCAGATTGTGCTCGATCCAGCGCCGTTTTCGGAAGCCGAGCAAGTGGAAGATCTGCAGTGGAAAAAATCTCGCGAGTTTAGTGTTAACTTTCAAAGTCTCGGGCTCATCCTTGTCCTGCGTCACGCCCGGAAGCGCACGGATAAGATTGTGGACGCGGGCGTGCCGCAACAGGGCGGAAAGTGCCAGCCAAAATCCGGCAACTTCGCGTCCGATGAAAAAACCGTCTTCACCCAGTTTCTGATACAGGGGCATTAGTATCAGCCCATTTTCGTGGGCGTGGATGGTCCCGAGCCGGTTTTTGGCCAACGCCTGGCCCTTGGCGACCGGGTCGAAATTATTATAGCCGGGATCCATTTGAAATTCGTCATCGGCGTGGATCGCTTCGCGATGCCGCACCTCTATCACGCGCCCCTTTCGACGCGCCGCTAAGAGCCGTGAGCGGTGAGCGGCGAGATCCGGAATATCGGCCGCGGCCATAATGCCCGTGTTGGCGAGGGCCAGCCAAATGAGGGCAGCGTGGTTGGCTACCGTCTCGGGTGCGGCGTGGTTGCCGCCCTCGAAGCCAAGCGTGACCGCGCCGGTGTTGTTGAGGTATTCGAGCATAGTTCCCTCGAGTTGCTCCTCAATACCCAAAAGGATAGTTACGGGAAAGTTCTGTGCAAATTTGCGATTTCGGAGCGTGTCGCCCACCGTCGCGAATGGCTCGCCGGTCGCCGATGTTGAATGTAGATCGAGAATGTAGACCTCGGATTTTGCCGTGATCAGGATGCTGTCGAGTTGCTGGTCGATCTCGGCCAACTCGTGGCCCTCGGACGACGCCATCGAAACAAGTGTGCCGAGCGAGCCCATATTGCCCCGTGTCCAGGCACGATTCAGGTCCTGATCGATATACCGCACGCCGTGCCTGAGAGCACGCGTGTTGCCGGCTAAAAAATAGACGCGGCCATTGATAGAAAAGTTTGACGACGTGATTTGCCCCGAAACCTCGATCAATGCCCGGAGCCCTGCCGGTTCATTTCCGTGGATGCTGCCGACAACGACAAGAGTTGGCCCCGAAGCATTCCCGATAAAGGCACCGACAACGTGATCACCATCAGAGATTTCGGGTTGATTTAGTTCCATAGCCGATTTCATCATTTAAGCATTTCAACGCAATAGCAATGCCAAACCGATGGCGTTTCCATCGCTGTGCTGCATCTCGTCCCGGGTATTGATATAACGACACTAAACCTCAGATTAACACCGAGCCCGGATCATATCTTCCGTGAACGGAACCGAAACGAAGAAAGGGTATACGAAAAATGAAACTCCGGCAATGGACGAAACGGCATCCTACTGTTGACTAATTAGCGGGGTTGACGACATTCCGCGAAAAAATACGCACTGTTGCCGGGTTTGTTTAGTATCAGAGATACGGGTTTACGATGGAAAAACGTTTGCAAAAACGCAACTATGCTCTAAAATGAAAGTTTTGGCATTTAATGCCGGTATTGCTCTGATATGTTTGACGAAAGATTTGATGTGATCGTGATAGGTGCCGGCCACGCCGGATGCGAGGCCGCGTCCGCCGCCGCCCGTCTCGGTGCCGAAACCGCTCTGGTCACAATAAATCTCGATCTGATCGGGCAAATGTCGTGCAATCCGGCGGTTGGCGGCATTGCCAAAGGCCACGTCGTTCGCGAGATCGACGCTCTCGGCGGGATCATGGGCCGCGTCATCGACCGCACAGGTATCCAGTTTCGCCTGCTCAACCGTTCGCGCGGCCCTGCGGTCCAATCGCCGCGTGCCCAGGCCGATCGTTCGCTGTATCGTACCGAAATGCGACGCGTGCTCGAGGCAACGCCGAATCTGCACTTGCGCCAAGGTGTGGTTGTACGGCTAATTGTTGACAATAATAAAGTTACAGGCGTAGAGCTGCAAGATACTAGGCGATTTGGGGCCAAATCGGTCGTCGTCGCGACCGGAACGTTTCTAAATGGCATCATCCATACCGGACAACGTACATTCTCCGCAGGTCGGGCCGGCGAGCCGGCATCGATCGAGCTTGCCGAGAATCTAAAGCAACTCGGTTTTCCGGTCGGTCGTCTGAAAACCGGCACTCCGCCGCGGCTTGACGGGCGGACGATCGACTGGGATGCCTTCGAACCGCAGCCCCCGGACGAAAAGCCCGTAGCATTTTCCTTTGCGACAGATAAGATCGAACAACCGCAGATCCAGTGCTTTATCGGCTACACGACCGATGCGGTCCATGATGCGATTCGCGATAATCTGCATCAGTCGCCGCTCTATTCAGGCCAGATCCAGGGCATTGGCCCGCGTTACTGCCCGTCTATCGAAGATAAGGTGGTAAAGTTTGCTGACAAGAACCGGCATCAGCTGTTTCTCGAACCTGAGGGTCACGACACAAACGAAGTCTACCTCAACGGATTTTCGACATCTTTGCCGTCAGAACTCCAACTCACGCTGTTGCGGATGATCGATGGATTTGAAAAGGTGAGGATAATCAGGCCCGGCTACGCGATCGAATACGATTATGTCGATCCGCGTGAGATGCGTCCGACCATGGAATCGACGCGGATGGGCGGTCTATTTCTGGCCGGACAGATAAACGGAACGACGGGCTACGAAGAAGCCGCCTGCCAGGGCCTGCTCGCCGGCATAAACGCGGCCTTTACGGTCGACGGCCGCGATCCGTTCACGCTCGAGCGTGACGAAGCATACATCGGCGTGCTCGCCGATGACCTTATTCGGCACGGTGTCGATGAGCCATATCGCTTATTCACATCTCGAGCCGAGGCGCGCCTGACATTGCGGCACGACAACGCGGATGCCAGGCTTTCGCCAAAGGGCAGGGAAGCCGGACTGGTCGGGGATACGGACTGGGAACGATTCAACAATAAACGCGACCGGATCGCGATGCTCCGAAATCTGCTCGATGGCACGCGATTTAAGCGTTCGTCCGCCGAATATGCCGCCGTGACGCAGATTCTTGAGGTAGATCTCGGCGATTCGTTCACGCTGTCCCAATTATCGCACCGCCCGGGCGTTGACGCAGAATTGATCAGGCGTCTGCTGCCGCCCGAGATATCTGCGGATACCAAGGCCGCCGAACTCGACACGGCGTTGGCCGATTCGCTTTACAGCGGTTACATTGAAAAGCAGAAGATCGCCACCGAACGGGTTAACCACCATGATGCATTGAAGGTGCCGGATGGGTTTGCTTTCAGCGTCATTGGCGGCCTGTCGAACGAGATGGTCGAACGCTTGGATCGGGCACGCCCGCGAAACTTCGGTCAAGTCCGCACGGTTCCCGGGGTAACCGCGGCCGCAATATCGACCGTATTGGTCCACCTTTCGGCACAAAAACCCGAACAGAGTAGCCGAAATTGACAGAGTGAATTACCGAATGTGGTACGTACCACGTTTCCATTCACCGCGGTGTGGTACGTACCACATTTCATTTTAGAGAACGACTCGCGGTCGTGGTATCTTCTAGGTTCGGGGAAATATTGAATTTCAAGATACCGATACAGGGATTTTATGGGCAAGATCATCGCCATCGCCAATCAAAAAGGCGGCGTCGGTAAAACAACGACGGCTGTGAACCTATCGGCAGCGTTAGCCGCCGAAGACCGCAAGGTGTTGCTCGTCGACGCCGATCCGCAGGCGAATGCGACGTCCGGTGCCGGTATTCAGCGTGTGTCGGGACGCAAATCGCTTTATAATGCGCTGATCTCCGGCGAATCGGTTCGTAATATCGTTCTACCAACCGAACTACCGACGTTATGGGTTCTGCCGTCCGACAAAAACCTTGCCGGAGCCGAGATCGAACTGGTCGAGCGTGAAGACCGAAGTTATGCTCTCAAAAACCTGCTTGCCGCGGTCAAGGATTATTTTCACTACATCCTTATCGATTGCCCGCCTTCGCTCGGCATCCTGACGATCAACGGCCTGACCGCGGCGGACTCGCTCCTGGTCCCGATCCAATGCGAATACTACGCTCTCGAGGGTGTAACGGAGCTCTTCGATACGCTCGCTAGATTGCGACGGGAACTTAATCCGAAACTGACGATCGAAGGCCTTTTGCTGACAATGTACGACGAACGGACCAACCTTTCGGCCGCGGTTTCTAAGGACCTGCGTGATTTTTACGGCGGACAGGTCCTCAAAACGGTGATCCCGCGAAATGTCCGCCTGGCTGAAGCCCCCAGTTTCGGCAAACCGATAATGCTGTACGACAACCGCTCACGCGGCGCCGAGAGCTATTTGGAACTCGCAAAGGAGATCATAGGACATGGCTAGACAAACACTCGGACGAGGCCTGAGCGCGCTGCTCGGCGACGAAAAGCCGCAATCGATGGAGGTGGGAATGCGTGAGATCGACATCGATCTTATCGATCCCAATCCCGAACAACCGCGAACCCGCTTTGCGAACGAAAAGCTCGATGAGCTCGCTGCGTCGATCCGTGCGAACGGCATCGTCCAACCGGTCGTCCTGCGTGCTGTCGGATCGCGGTTTCAAATCGTTGCCGGTGAGCGGCGTTGGCGGGCGGCCCAACGGGCAGAACTTCGCAAGGTTCCGGCGGTCATCCGCGAGATTCCGGACGAAAAACTGCTGGAGATCGCACTCGTCGAGAACATCCAGCGACACGAACTGAATCCGATCGAAGAAGCGAATGCCTATCGCAAACTGATCGACAACGTCGGACTGACCCAGGAGATGGTCGCCGAACGAGTCGGCAAAGAGCGGACGCTGATCACGACGACGATGCGGCTTTTGAAACTGCCCGACGATGTGCAGCGGTACATCATCGAGGGTAAATTGTCACTCAGCCATGGCCGGGCATTGCTGATGACGGACGATGCCAATATACAGCGGTCGGTTGCCGGCGACGCTGTCGACCGTGGGATGTCGGTTCGAGACACCGAACAGACGGTCAAACGTTTGGCCCGGGACCCGTCGAAACTGACATCTAAGACACCCGCCGAGCGGCATCTCGACCCGAACGTCAAGAGTGCTGAGACCAAATTGATGCGGCGCCTGAGCACGAACGTCAAGATCGTTCCGGCCAAAAAGGGAACGACCGGCAAGATCGAGATCGAGTATTACGGCACGGACGACCTCGACCGCGTATATCAGCTTTTGATGGGCCAGTAGTGGAAAACATGGTCGTAAATTATTGACAGTAAAGGAGATAGAGAAATTCCGATGTATAAACGGTTAACGCAGATGGTCTCGTGTGCGGGTTGAGTGGCCAAACTCGCCCCCCGCGACCTTGCTCAAGTTTTGAGTAAACTGCCGAAACAGGACAACGCAAACGTGATCGTCGGATTCGAAAATTCTGACGATGCAGGTGTTTTTCGCCTTTCGGACGACGTTGCGCTGGTGCAGACGGTGGATTTCTTTACGCCGGTCGCGGACGACCCGTTCACATACGGACAGGTCGCGGCGATCAATTCGCTCAACGACGTATATGCGATGGGCGGAACGCCGCTATCGGCATTATCGATCGTCTGCTACCCGCAAAAAGGCGATTGGGATGTACTCGGCGAGATTCTTACGGGCGGACAAGCGGCGATGAATGCCGATGGGGTTGTGGTCATCGGCGGCCACTCAGTAGACGACCAGGAGATGAAATTCGGCTACGCAGTGACGGGTACGATTCATCCGGACAGGGTGGTAACTAATGCCGGGGCGAAACCCGGCGACGTGCTGATCCTGACCAAACCGATCGGCACCGGTGCGATCAACACGGCCGTCAAGCAGGGCAAAGCGTCCGACGAAACGGTCAAAGCTGCGATCGCCGCGATGACGACATCCGCACGGGCGGCATCGACCGCGATGCGACAGGTCTCGGCAAACGCATGCACTGACGTGACTGGATTTGGGCTTATGGGCCATGCGTACGAAATGGCCAAAGCAAGTGGCGTCACCTTAACTGTTGAGTCTAAGGCGGTTCCGCTCTTGCCGGATGTGCTGGAGCTGATCGCCCAGGGGATGTTGACCCGCGGTGACCGAAACAATCGCGTATATGTCGGCGATACTGTTAGAATATCTGAGAGGGTTTCGGGCGAGATGCAGAGTGCTCTTTTCGATCCGCAGACGGCCGGCGGCTTACTCATCAGTTTGCCCGAGGCCAGTGTGGACGGGTATCTCGCGATGGTCGCCGGAGCCGTAGTTATTGGCAGAGTTGCGGCGTTTGGCGACCGGCTAATAGAGGTGGTATAGCGTGTTTTTGCTTATTTTCGAATCTATCGGAACCTCAGAATTGATCTTGATCGGCGTCGTCGCTCTCATCTTTCTCGGGCCGCGCAAATTGCCCGAGTATGCCAAAAAGATCGGCAAGATCATGAACGAGTTTAAGAGCACGACCAACGAATTCAAGGCGACGTGGGAACGCGAGGTCAATTTCGACGAGGAGGCCAAGGCGTTTCGTATCGACGACGATATTTCTCCTGCCCCGGTCGCACGTGTGACGTCGATAACCGCGGAACCGCGTCTTGATGAGCCGTCCGCTCCGTCGATCACGGAGGTCGACCCATCGCGATTCAGCCATCCGACTCCGCCAGGCGATACGGTCGACGAACCGGCCGTTCCGGCGATCACGGCAACCGCAACCGCCACCGACGAAGATCTTAACGATAAGAAAAACTGGCTATAACGAGGATGGACGAAAAGGAGATCGATCTAGAGCCCGAGCGCGGGAAACACATGTCCTTTTTGGAGCATTTGGACGAACTGCGCAAGCGGCTCGTCAATTCTGCCATCATTCTGGTCGTCTCATTCTTTCTCTGCTGGTTTGTTTCTGACAAGATATACAATTTTCTAAGCGTACCTATCCGCCGGGCTCTATCCGAGGCCGCCCGTAATAAACTGCCGGTAAACGGCGTCAAGGGCGACGAGGTCATCCTTCCGCTCGGGGAGCTAAAACTCGGAGAGCGGGGACGTTATATCTTCGATCGTCCGACAAATCTCGGTCCGACCCTCATTGCAACCGGTTCGACGGTTCAGGCCGAAGTTGCAAAGGATTTTGACGGCAAACTTGGCCTTTTTACTACCGAGCCTTTGATCACGAATAACGCGATCATTCCGGTAGGCGTCCGTTTGCCGGTGGCGTTTGACGAGATCGCTCAGAGCCAGCCAAACCTCGACGAGCAGATGACCGTCACGACCGCGATCGAACCCTTCACGCTTTACGTGACCGTGTCATTTTATGGAGCGATCGCGATCGGCCTGCCGCTGCTGCTTTGGCAATTGTGG
Organism: Chloracidobacterium sp.; assembly: GCA_043788335.1. GTDB lineage: Bacteria > Acidobacteriota > Blastocatellia > Pyrinomonadales > Pyrinomonadaceae > OLB17. The sequence continues at coordinate 15,749 of JAYVUD010000233.1, forward strand.
ATGTTTATATCTCCGGCACTGTACAAGCACGAACGTGCCTACGTGACGCCGTTTGTTTTGCTTTCGTCAGTTTCGTTCGTGCTCGGAGCGGCATTTGCCTATTACATATTGTTTCCGCCCGCGGCGGCATACCTACTTGGCGTCGGACAGGACTTTAAGCTGCTACTCAAGGCAAGTGACTATCTCGATCTGATCACGATCATAATGCTGGCGATGGGAATCATTTTCCAAATGCCGGCGATCACCTATGTTTTGGCACGTATCGGGATCGTCACGCCCGGGTTGATGATCCGTACTTGGAAAATATCGCTAATCGTCATTTTAATAGTTGCAGCCGTCGCGTCGCCGACCAACGATATTCCCAATATGTTGTTGTTCGCGGCACCGATGGTCGTGCTTTACATTATCTCAATATTTATCGCATGGATCTTCGGAAAGAAACGTCAAACCGACACCGAATTTGACCTTGCGGCAAAAAGCTAAGCGGGGAAGCAACCTTAACCGGTTGCTTTTGCATCTTGAACAAATAAGGATAACTGTCTAAAATCGTAGGAGCAAAAATAGACAGTGGTTACCGGCGTGTTTCCGGAGATTGGGTCCGAGGAGTTTGTGTTTTATGTCATTAGTGAGCAGTACTTTTAAGTTAATGTTGGCGTCAGCCGTTCTGGCACTCACCGCGTTAGTTGTAGTGGGCCAGAAACCGGATAAGACCAAACCGGGTCAGGATTCTAGTGATCCGAATGACAAAGCCCGAAACGTCAAGGTCGAGATGAAGGACGCGTATAAGAAATGGATCAACAACGATGTCGCCTACATCATCACCAAGGAAGAGCGCAGGGCATTCATGGCTCTGGTGACCGATGAGGAGCGTGAAAACTTCATCGAAAATTTCTGGCGTCGCCGCGACCCCAATCCGGATACTGAGGAAAACGAGTATCGCGAAGAGTACTACGAACGGATCGCCTACGCTAATGAGAAATTTGCCTCCGGCATTCCCGGTTGGAAAACTGATCGCGGCAAGACCTACATCGCCTGGGGCAAACCCGACTCGGTCGAGGCTCATCCGTCGGGTGGGTCATATGACCGTCCAAGCTATGAGGGCGGCGGAGCAACGTCGACCTACCCTTTTGAAATATGGTTTTACCGTCACCTCGATGGCATCGGCGAGGGCATCGAGATCGAATTTGTTGACCCGACCGGTACTGGCGAATATCGCATCGCACGCAACGCCAACGAAAAAGACGCTTTGCTCATGGTTCCCGGGGCGGGATTGACCACGCAGGAGCAGTTGGGGATGGGGAACAAGGCGGATCGCATAACCGGAAATTCGCCGACCGGCCAAAACAATTATCAGCGTGAACAGGACTCCCCGTTCAGGCGTCTTGAGATCATCGTTGGATTACAGACTCCGCCGGCGGTCAAATTTAGCGATTTGCAGAGTTCCTTGACCGAGTCTCCGGTGGTTGACAACAATCCGCTCGCGTTCGATCTCCGCATCGACTATTTCCGCCAGTCGGATGATCGCGTCATAACGGCGTTCACCATTCAGACAAGCAATAAGGAACTGAAATTTGACGAGGTCGGCGGCCTCGAGACTGCCAAGATGAACGTATTCGGCCGGATCACTGCGGTTTCCGGAAAACGATCGGGTATTTTCGAGGATTCGGTGGTTACCAATGCCACAAGTACGGAACTCGCCGAGATGCGTGACCGCAAATCGGTCTACCAAAAGGCGATGGCACTTGCGCCCGGAACGTATAAGGTGGACGTCGTCGTCCGCGATGTCGGAACGGGCAACAAAGGCATTGTTAACATGGGCTTTACGGTTCCGCGATATGATGAGAAAAAGCTTTCGACTTCGTCGATGATCCTTACGTCAAAACTGCGTACAACCAACGATCGCGACATCGGCCAGATGTTCGTCATCGGCAACGCCAAAGTTATCCCCAATCTGGGCGGTACCTACAAACAGGGCCAGGATGTCGGCCTTTACCTGCAGGTATATAATGCAGGCATCGATCAGACTACCCTCAGGCCGGCTGTAGACGTCACTTATATCCTGACCAAGGGCGGTAAGGAAGTGCTGCGGCAGCCCGAAGACTGGGTCGGCCTGAGCGATTCCGGACAGCGTCTGACACTCGCCAGGCTCTTGCCGACGAGTTCGATGCCGCTGGGCGATTATGAGATTAGGGTCGAGATCAAGGATCGCGTTGGTGGACAGATGATCGAAAACAAGGGCAAATTTACGATCACTAATTAACTTCAGCTTTCCGAAAACAGGTTGGACGGCAGCAATATTTTGCGGCCGTCCAACCTTTTTTTGCGCTCGCACATCTTTCAAACAGCACATCGAAAATTTGGCAATTTGGAGCCAGTCCGATTTCCTGCCGCCCGACAATGTGCATTTTGGAGAAATATGTTTCAAATGAGATTTCCTCGCTATCCGATCTACGTCATGATCTTGATCGTATCTGCATCCGTATCTATGTGGACGCAAACGCCCGAAACAACACCGCGTCCCGTCGATCCGGCCAATAAACCAAAAAAGGTCAAAGACGAACCAAACGACGTCTTCAAACGATGGCTCGATCAGGACGTAATTTACATAATCAGTGCGGCCGAAAAAAAAGCGTTCGAACAACTGAAGACAAACGAAGAACGCGAGAGTTTTATCAAGTTTTTCTGGAACAGCCGGGACCCGGATCCGGATACCGAGGTCAATGAGTTTCGTGAGGAGTTTTACGGGCGAATCGCCTATGCTAACGAGAATTATGCATCGGGCGTTCCCGGTTGGAAAACCGATCGCGGACGCATTTATATCACCTGGGGCAAGCCCGACTCCATCGAATCGCACCCGTCGGGCGGCTCATATGACCGGCCGAGCTACGAGGGCGGCGGAGCGACGACGACATATCCGTTTGAGACGTGGTTCTACCGTCATCTCGACGGCGTGGGCGACGGCGTCGAGGTTGAGTTCGTCGACCAGTCCGGCACTGGCGAGTACCGCATTGCCCGCACGCAGGATGAAAAGGTCGCTCTGGCGAACGTGCCCGGGGTAGGCCACGGAAATGAAACTCTCAATCAGCCAAAGCCATATCAACGTGCACAGGACTCACAATTTTCGCGTTTGTCGCAGATTGTCGCACTTCAAACACCGCCTAACCCTAAATTCGGTGATCTCTATCGCACAATCATTGACGGCCCGGTACTAGACAACAACCCGCTCGCCTTTGATATCCGGATCGATAACTTTAGAATGTCGGACGACCGGGTCATCGCAATGTTTACTATCCGGGCGAATAACCGCGACCTCGTTTTCGACCAGAAGAGCGGTTTGGCAACCGCGTCGTTGAATATTCTCGGGCGGATCACCACCGTTTCAAACAGACGCGGCGGGATATTTGAGGATTCGGTTACCACAACAGCAACGCCGGCCGAACTCACGGATGCGAAAGCACGATACTCGATCTACCAGAAGCCGATTGCCTTGCAGCCCGGCATTTATAAGCTCGACGTGATCATCCGGGATGTCGCTGCCGGAAACCGCGGATTTAAGAGTATAGGTTTCACGGTGCCGAAATACGATCCGAATCTATTGTCGACCTCGACACTGGTTCTGGCGTCGAAACTGCGGCCGGCGGATGCGAGCAACGTTGGTGGGCAGTTTGTGATTGGCGATCTCAAGTTGGTGCCGGATCTCGGCGGCGTGTTTGCCCGTGGACAAGATATTGGCGTATATCTCCAGGTCTACAATGCCCAGATCGACCAGACGACACTGAGGCCCGCCGTCGATGTAGACTATGTTTTGCTGAAGGACGGCCGCGAAGTCATGCGCCGAGCCGAAGACTGGAGCGGTATAAGCGACACAGGCCAGCGTCTGACGCTCGCCCGTCTATTGCCATCGAATGCTCTTGAGCCCGGCGAATATGAAATAAAGGTCGAGGTCCGTGACCGGGTCAAGGGAAATACGATTGTCGTTAAGGGGAACTTTACTTTGACCAAATAGCTCGTCAGGGCCGCCGTGTTATCTCGTAGATCGGGGCTCCTTTGCCCTCGCTTGAGGCATATATGGCGTTGCCGTCGGGGCTGTAGCAGACGGACTCGCCGACCTTTCGTTTACCGAGGTCGACGGTTTCCGGTTCCTGTTTCCAGATATCATCAAAATTGGACGATCCGTCCGGCATTACAAATTCGTACCCGGCGGAATAGTCCGAGATGATGACCCGACGGCCGTCAGGCGAAATGTCGCCGCCGGTCACGTAACCGTTCGGGATGGCCGGCATCGAGACGTCTGCGACCTTCTCCGCCTTCACACTCGATCCCGACACAAAGTTGCCCTTTATCCGGTAGACGCCGGACGGGCCGCTCATCCGCTTGCTCATCACGTAGATGTCAGCGGTCTTAGGGTTTACCATCAGCGTCTCCGCATCGTGATTGCCGTCCGGATAGGTGAACCTCACGATCTCAGCAGGTTCCGCCTGCCTAGGTTCCGCACGTGTCGAATTCGCGTCGTCGGGGGTGACCCTCGGTTCCCGAATGCGATAAACGATATGCTCGGCACGCTTAGCATCATTGTCGCCGATCTCGCCGATGTATATGAAACATTTCCCCGAGTTGTCCTTGTAACCCGCAATGTCCTCCCAATCGATGTTCTTAGCTCCGGGCACACGCCACGTTCCAAGCTTTGTCCCTGATGGCGCGAGTGCGTATACAAACGCCTCGTCGCCCGAGTCATTGTGCGTCCACAGAACGCCCGGTTGGCATTTCGACGCGATCAGGCCGCTGCTCTCATCGATCTCATGGTCGGCGATCGAACCCGTCATTTTCGGCGCGAGATAGTGGACAGACTTGTGGATCGCCTGTTTTTCAACAGGTCCTAATGAACATCCCGAAAAAATGATACTCGAAGCAAAAAATAATATGACAAACGGGAAAAATTTCGTTATAGTCATTTTCGTCATATTTCATTTATATTGAACTATTACGCTCGGAAACGATAGTCGGTTCAAAACACATCGCAGAGATAAACAATTTCCTCTTCGCTGATCGAAAATAATGATCGTCGGGACTGAATGGTTAATTGAAGCTTCGGGTTGTAACGCAGACGCCCTGCGTGACGAATCGTTGATGCGCGCCGTCTTTTCGTCCCTCATGGATGATCTCGGTTTGATCTCGGTCGGAGAGCTCTGGCACAAGTTTCCCGGCGAAGGCGGAGTCACCGGCCTAGTCGCTTTGACCGAATCCCATCTCGCCTGTCACACCTATCCTGAATACGGCACGGCGACTTTTAATCTCTACTGCTGCCGAACGCGGCCCGCGTGGGACTGGGACAGCGAACTCCAAACGCGACTCTTCGCCGGGCACGTCACCATTACGCGGATCGAACGCGGTGAGAACACAAATACACGATATGAAACGGCCGGAGGAGACGCATGAGTACGCTGCAAGCCAATTGCCCATCATGTGCGGGCCCGATCGAATTTAAGGGTGGCTCAACCATCGTCATCATCTGTCCGTTTTGCCGTTCGGCGATCTCCCGGACCGACCGAGCGTTGACCGATCTGGGCAAGATCGCGGATGTTGCCGATTCGGAATCACCGCTAAAGCTCGGGCTCAAAGGAACCTTCAAGGACGCTCGATTCGAACTAACGGGCCGGGCCCAGATCAAACACGAACTCGGCGGCACGTGGGATGAGTGGTACGCAACGTTTTCAAACGGATGGGTTGGCTGGCTGGCCGAGGCACAGGGTAAATTTTACCTGACCTTCTATCAGCCTATGCCCGCCGGCACCGCCCTGCCGACATTCAACGGGCTACAACTCGGGCAGCCGATACCCGAAATTCCAAGTGCCTCACCGTTCATGGTTCAGGAACGCGGTCGCGCCACGTACGCTGCCGCAGAGGGCGAGATTCCATATCAATTGACGCCCGGCGAGGTGTTTGAATTTGCCGATCTCGCCGGCAAAGATAACGCGTTTGCGACGATCGATTATAGCCTGGACCCGCCGTGGGTCTTCGTCGGTACTCAGGTCACCCTCGACGAGATCGGCCTCGGCGATGCCAAATCGGTAAAACGCGAGGCACGAGCTGTGTCCACCGCCGGTATGGGCTGCCCAAATTGCGGCGGGCCTCTCGCCCTGATCGCCCCGGACAAGGCGGAACGCGTCACGTGCCCAAATTGCGATTCCCTGCTCGACGTCAACCAGGGAAATCTCACGTTTCTCAAATCGCTGACCCCATCGCCCGATCAACCGGCGTTTGTTGCCCCGATCGGCGCTGAGGGAACATTTCCCGGCGACGTCAAATTCAAGATCATCGGTGCCGTCGTCCGCAGCGTGACGATCGACGGCATCAAGTATTACTGGCACGAATACCTGCTCTACAACCCGATTGTCGGTTTCCGCTGGCTGGTCCACTCGGACAACCACTGGAATTTCGTCGAACCGGTCAACGTGGCTGAGATCGAACAGCTCGGCATGATCGGTTCGGGCCAGACGGTCAAATATAACGGGACCACGTTCAAGATATTTCAGGACGCGCCGGCGACAGTCGAGTATGTCAAGGGCGAGTTCTACTGGCGCGTCGAGCAGGGCGAAACAGTGCGAGCGGTCGACTATGTCTCGCCGCCGCTGATGCTCTCGATGGAGATGTCGCAGAACGAGATCAACTGGTCGGTCGGCACCTACATGACGAACGACGAGATCGGCAAGATCTTTGGCGTGCCCGATCTTCCGGCGCCATGGGGCATTGCACCAAATCAGCCGTTCAGCGGTAAATTTTATTACACGTGGGGCCTGCTGCCGCTGCTCGCGTTACTCGTTGTCTCGGTCCTTATGATCCCGATCGCGGGATTGACCAAGACCGTGATGAAACAGGACATCGTCCTGCCGCCGATGGCCAACGAGACGACGCCTCAAATGGTGATCAGCCAGCCTTTCGACATTAAGGCGAATGGCAACGTCCGTGTCACCGCCGGAGCCAAGGTCGATAATTCGTGGGCCAGCCTGGACGTCGACCTGGTCAACGAACAGAGCCAGGCCGTTGCCGAATCGATCAGCGTCCCGATCGAGTATTACAGCGGCGTCGACGACGGCGAATCGTGGTCCGAGGGCGGCAAAGAAAGCGACGCTACACTATCGTCGCTGCCGGCGGGCAAATACACCCTCAGGGTGGAGGGTACTTGGCAGAACTGGCAACAACAGATGCCGGTCAACGTCAAGGTCGAGCAGAACGTCAATCGCGGCGTCAATTTTTGTTGCTCGTTCATTCTCTTGCTGCTCATGCCGCTCCTTGGCATATTACGGAAATGGAGTTTCGAGGCCAGCCGTTGGAAAGACAGTATGTTTAGTTCGAGTTCGTCGTCCGGTGGTTCTGACGACTCGGACTAGCTGGGTCATCCGGAACGCGTGATACGCATATGTTTAAGAAACTATATATGGTCTTCGGCGTCGGGGTATTGATATTTTACTCGCTATCGTCGTGGTTCGGATGGGAAATTGCCAATTCAGGCAGTCGTTCGCGTCTCGGAGTACCTTTCATCTATACAGGATTTCGTGGAGGAAAATAATGATTAATCTTGCAGCCATTACCCCTGTCCCGGGGATGGTAATCAACCTGGCAGAAATATGGAATACGATCGAGGGCACGGTCATATTCGTCGCGATCGGACTGGTCGTTTTTACGGTTGCGTTCTTGATCGTGGTGCTGATAGCACCTTTCTCTATCAAAAAAGAGATCGAAGACGATCAGAATACGAGCCTCGCGATCATCATCGGTTCTATCATTATCGGCTTGGCGATGATCATTTCGGCAGCCATTTCCGGAAAATA
>JAYVUD010000234.1:0-13278 GCA_043788335.1 Chloracidobacterium sp.
AGGCATGCTTTTGTGCGATTCTTTGGTCATAGGCTTTGGTTAGTTGGGCGATCGTTTGTTCATCCGGTCATTCCCCTTCGCGATCAGATGGTACAACCCGCCGTCTAATTCAACTCCAGGTCTCCTCGCCATTCGACCATCATATCACAAAAAGAATCGCACAAAAGCAGGCCTAACCCCGAGTCATCCCCAACAACAAAACAACCAACCGATCCCCACCAGCGTTGAACGGCGGCAACCGTTCATCCGCCGTTTCCGACCGTTCACTTAAAACCTGTCGAATGGCGAGGCTATTTGCTCCTAAAATTAAACTCAAGGATTAGATTTGCGTATATATATCACTAATGAATAGATTTTTATTATCAACAGTCTTTATATTGACTGCGGTCAGCCTCGGGCTCGGCCAGTCGGGCGGGAAGATCACAGGCACGGTCAGCTACGGCGACGACAAGGCGGTGATGCACGACGTGACGGTGCGTATCGTCGACCTCAAAAAGACAGCGACGACCGACTCATTGGGTGTTTTCCAATTTGCGGACGTCCCGCCCGGAACGTATCGCATTGTCACCCGGATGGAGGGCTTTTCCGAGGCGACCAAGACCGTAACGGTGACGGCCGGAGCCACCGTAACAGCCGATTTTGACTTGAAACTCGCCGGCGTCAATGCTCAGGTGACCGTCACCGCGAGCGGAACGGCCCAGTCAACGTTCGAGGCGATCGAGTCGGTCAACTCGGTCGATTCGACGCAGATCACCTCGCGGGCAGCCGTCGGATTGGGCGATGTTCTGGAGAACGAATCGGGCGTTTCGAAACGATCGTCAGGGCCCGGGGCTTCGCGTCCCGTGATCCGCGGATTTGACGGCGACCGCGTACTCGTATCAAACGACGGCGTCCGCAATGGCTCGCTCGCATCCCAGTCCGGCGACCACGCCGAACCCGTCGACACGCTCTCGGTCGAACGCATCGAGGTGGTCAAAGGGCCCGCGACACTGCTCTACGGCAGCAACGCGATCGGCGGCGTCGTTAACGCCATCAGCGGCCACGACGAAGGTGCCCACCCGGGCTTGCGCGGCAGTTTTTCCGTTATCGGCGGTTCGAATAGCAGCCAGGCGTCGGTCGCTGGCGGCATCGAGTACGGATTTAAGAACTGGATGTTTTGGGGCAATACCAGTGCTCAGCGGACCGGCGATTATACGGCGGGCGGCAATTTTGGCAAGGTGCTAAATACCGGCACGAACAGCGTAACAGCAAGCACCGGCTTCGGCTATTTCGCCAAAAAAGCGTTCTTTAACTTCAACTACAGTTACTACAAGAGTCGCTACGGCATACCGCTCGACCCGGCCGATCCGGTCCGCCGCTCGCTCGATATGCACCGCAACGATTTTAAGGTAAATTTCGGCTACAACGACCCCGCATGGTTCGTGACAGGCATCAAATTTACGGTTGACGCCAGTCTCTATCAGCATCAGGAGCTCGAGAGCAACGTCGTCGGTACCACATTTAAGAACAACGTATACTCATATCGCGGAATGTTTGAGCAAAAGGCGGTCGGGAAATGGAGCGGACGGTTTGGCGTCGACGGCTATCGCCGCAATTTTTCAACGGTCGGCACCGAGGTTCTGATCGACGGCCCGGTCAAACAAGACGCGCTGTCGTTTTTCGCACTTGAAGAATTTAAGTTCGAGCGCATCAACGTCCAACTCGGTGCCCGCGTCGAGAATAACGCTTACGACCCGGTCAATCCGCTGCTGCCGAACCGCAGTTTTACCGGATTTTCGGGCGCGGCCGGTTTCCGGGCCGACCTGTGGAAGGGCGGCGCCTTTGTCGCCAACTATACCCACGCGACCCGTGCTCCCGCTCTCGAGGAACTATATAATCACGGACCGCACGACGGCACTCTGTCCTACGAGATCGGCAATCCGAATCTCAAAGTTGAGACAAATGACGGACTCGATCTTTCGCTCCGCCAGCAGAATAATCGCGTCCACGGCGAGCTCAATTTCTATTATTACGATCTGAAAAACTACGTGTTCCTCGCCCCGACGGGCGTCGACGATCCGGTGAGTGGTCTGCCGATCGCCAAATATCTGCAGGGCAACAGCCGATTTTACGGTACCGAATTTAGCATCGATGGGACAGCGAACAAATATCTCAACGTGTTTTCAGGCGTCGATTACGTCAACGCTCAACTCAAGAACGGCACGCCTCTGCCGCGTATCGCTCCGCTGCGGGGACACATCGGCGTCGATCTTCATATCAAGGATTTCAGCTTTCGGCCCGAGTTTGTGGCCGTGTCGAGCCAGGACCGCGTCTTTATCAACGAGACGCCGACCGCCGGATACGGAACAGCAAACTTTACCGCCAACTACGTCATCTCGCAGAAGCATTTTGCCCACATCTTCTCGGTTAACGCGTTTAACCTCAACAATAAGCTCTACTACAACCACATCTCGTTCATCAAGGACATCTCGCCCGAGATCGGCCGCGGTGTACGATTTAGCTACACGGTTAGATTTTTCTAACCAAAACTCCATCCGATCACCAACATCAAAAGGGCCGGCCCCAAATAAAGCCGGCCCTTTCCCGCGTCCGGGCTTTGGTTTGTCAGTCCCGGATCGCCATTTGGAAAGCACCGACCCATTCGTCTAAAATCTGAAGATACACTTTTGAGCTAGAAATACCGGAGAAAAGCAGCTTTATGAAAACCGAATCACTGTCATTTAATGCCGCCGGCGGCCCGACGACCGCATTTGCCGCTTTGCCTGAGGGTCAGACGGACAAGGCCGTGATCGTCATTCAGGAATGGTGGGGACTGAACGACCACATCAAGGACATCGCACAGCGATATGCTGATGTGGGTTTCATCGCCATCGCCCCGGACCTTTATCGCGGAAGGGTAGCTAAAGATCCGGCTGAGGCATCCGAGATGATGCATGGCCTCGCGATCGAGGACGGTATCGACACGATCAGGAACATGATCGAGGCGGCCGGTCGCTCGTACGGGATCTCGCATTTCGGCATCACGGGATATTGTATGGGTGGGACGTTTGCGTTGCGGGCAGCGTGCGAACTAGAGGGCCTCAGCGCCGCCGCGGCGTTTTACGGCGACATCCCCGATGAGGACATTCTGAAAAAGCTCACAGTTCCGACCATCTTCATCTCGGGCACACGCGACCAGTGGATCAACAGCGAGAAGGTCGCCGCCCTCGAGGACGCCGTCGCTCGATTCGAATTGCCGGTCACGTCCGTAAAATACGAGGCCGATCATGCGTTCTTTAACAACACGCGGCCCGACGTATACGACGAAACCGCCGCCCGCGACGCGTGGGCGCTCGTCACCGGCTTTTTCAAAGACAAACTATGAAATCCGTCGCCCGGCACGGAGTCTCTCGGAGCGGCCTGTTAATTGAATTGTCCGGGATCTAGCCGTGGTGGGCGAGTTGGGTAATTTCGTTGGGCGGCGGGAGTATGCCGGTACCCTTATAGATCTTGCGGATCTGTTTTTGGTGATACATTTTGGCGTCGGCATTCTGGATCGTCGCTTCGATCTCCGATATGTCTTTGAAATCAGAGAATGCGAACGATACGCCGATCGTCAGCGGTTCGAAGACGCCCTCGACGTGGATGCCGGTGAGAAGTGCATCGATCCGTGCCATTCGATCGGTCGCGGTCGCTGCGTCGAGGCCGATCATCAGGACGAAAAATTCGTCGCCGCCCCAGCGAAATATCAGATCATCGGCTCTGATCAGCTCACGTATTGCCCGAACGACCGCACGAATAGCGATGTCGCCGACTGCGTGGCCATGGGCATCATTGATGGTCTTTAGGTCATCGACATCAAAAAATCCGATCGCTCCGCCCGCGAGCATGCTGCCGGACGCGTTTCGCTTTACAAATCCGTGAAACGCATGCCGATTTAGGGCCGTTGTCAGCGGATCGATGTGAGCGATCTCCTCGAGTTTTTCATGGGCCGCCTGGAGTTTGTCGTTGGCTCGTTTGAAATCGGACAGCACCAGCTCTAGCAGAACGATGACCATACCGAAACCGAGCAGTATCTGCAAAACAAAATCGACAATTGAGTTGTAGGCAATAAACTCAGCCGGAAATATTACAAACTGCCGTAACGCGAATAAAGCAAAGTACTGAATATAATCTACGAATAGCAGTCCGAGGGCGATCAGCATTACATTCCAGCCAAAGCTGCGAATGCCGGTCCGCCATAACTCGACGATCGCGACCGCAAAGAACCCCGACATTGTGATCGCGTGGATGTTGAGTACCACGTTAATGTCGTCGGAAACAAAAGGCAACGCAAAGGCTATTATGATGAACGGCAGGATGAGTATCTCTTGTCGAAACGGCAATTCGCCGGTTTTACCGAGACTGCGGCAACCGGCAACCAGAAGAAATCCGAAAAGGTATTCGGAAAAGAAATAAAAGCTGAAAAGCTGGGTCGAGTAGACCTCGTAGCTGAAAGCTAACCGCAGGCAAAACAGTGCACACGACAAAAACAGCCAAGCATTTGTCCAATGTTTCAGAGCAACAGTCTCAAGCGAGCGGCGAAGAAATAACGTCAAAAGCGTTATCAACGACACACCCGAAAGCTGAATAATTAAGCCAATTTTGGAGTCCATAAAGGGACAGTTTCTCGCCCGAGATCGGGAGACACGCTACGATGTTCTTGCTAGGGGAGTGTCGCGGGCGTTGCGGAATGAGGAGTGCCCTCTAAGATTGTACAACAAGATTTAACTCAATGTCTACGATTTTTTAAGAAAACTCGCGAGTTCGTCGCGATCGGGCAGAGCGGTCCGTGCCCCGATCTCCCGGCATTTGAGCGCGGCCACCGCGTTTGCCATAACGGCGGCGTTCTCAACCGACTCGCCCGTGAGAAAACCGTAGATCAAACCAACGCGAAACGCATCTCCGGCCCCGGTAGTATCCATACAGCCTCCCGGGACGTCAAAGCCGGGCGTTTCGATGAACGTGCCGTCATCGGCAAGCAGTAGCGAACCCTTCGCCCCGAGCGTGATGCCGACAACACCGCAGCCGAATCGTGAACGGAGTTCGACGAGAGCGTCACGCACATCGGTAATGCCAAGAAATCTTTCGGGAAACTCGGACGATGCGATCAGGATATCGACGTTCGATAAAACCTCCTCGACGCCGTCGAATACGTTGTCGATATCTATCGAGACAATAGTGCGGTTTGAGCGGGCAACCCGCGTCATCGCGAGGCACGCTCCCGTATCGTGGGGCGTCAGGTGAAGCACCTTTGCCTCGCCGACGAGCGAAAGTGGGGCCTCCGTCTTTGAATACGCGAGTTTAGCGTCACGCTGCCAGATCACCGTGCGTTCGCCGGTCGATTCGTCGATGATGATAAACGCGATCTGCGTCCGGGCACCGACAACGCTCTCGGCAAACCGCACATCGACGCCGTCGTCGACGAGCGTCCTGAGTCCAAACTCGCCGGCGGCGTCGTCGCCAAAACGGCCTGCGTAGGCAGTTCGCAAACCGAGTCGTGCCAAACCGACCATCGTCGTCGCAACTTCGCCGCCGGCTGCCTGAAAATACTCGGACAGTTCGACCTTGGAACTGAACGCTGGATAATGCGGAACACGAATAAGATAGTCGACCGCGTTGGTCCCAAACCCGGCCACGTCGAGTCTGCGGCCAACCGGAAGTAGAAAAGGAAACCTCATAGGCACTAGGTCACGAAACTGCCTGAAATAGCCGGCATCGAAAAAAAACCCGAAAATCTCTTGCAAAAATATCGTCGGACAAGTTAGATTAATTAGGATACCTATTTTCTGATAGGTATTCATCCGGTTGTTACTTAATTCTGACTTTTTTTGGAGAAAGCCCTGCGATGCCGACAGCGATCTGCCCTGAGTGTAGCGAAGAAGTTTATGTTGACGCCGAGTCCGAGCAGGGTGACAGCGTCTCCTGCGACGAATGCTCAGCCAATTTGGTCGTCGTCGGTCTCGATCCGATCGAACTCGATCTCAGTACTGGCGAGGACGACGCTTTTGACACCGCCGACGATTTTGACGCTTACGATGCCGACCATTACTAGCACTTGGGACGTCCGCCATTTGCCATTTTCCTGAATCTCCCGTTTATCCGTCCCGAATGTAACCACCAGAATATCAGTCACCCTGACCGAATTCGGCACCATTAAACGGTCAAACTGAACGTCCCGGGCTACGCCTTCCAACATCCGCCAGGCTCGCATGCCTGATATTGCAGAATCTTTCAGCGATCCTCGTCTTTGGCACGCAACTTGATTTCAAATTTATTCGGGTAGGTTCCCGATCGCGATCTCACTGACAACTTTGGAGATGTGTCGACGCTAACCTTGAGCGGTAAACCCTTCGATCCCCCGTCGTATTGCAAGATGAAACATTTCGGCTTTTCAGAACTTAGATTATCGACGCGAATTTTCTGGTCGATACTTCTCGTTGCATCGCTTGCGGCAATCGGGTTTGCCGGCGTGATGGCGGCCCAATTTGTATTCTACAAGCTTGCTGTACTTCTATCTGCGATCTTCATCTCTGCTTTGTTGGCCCAATACGAACTGCGGATACCAAAGACACAGATCGAGATCTCGGTTGGGGATGTGATCGCAATTTGGGGCGTATTTTGGCTCGGGATCGGCGGCGGTATTCTGCTCGGTGCCGTAGCAGCGGGAGCCAAGCTTTTCCGCGACCGCCGATTCACGGCGACCGCTCTGACGAGTGTATTCCTGTCGACGATCTCGATAATGGCGGCGGCATTTGTGTTTGCTTTGCTATATCCGTCCGAAGCAGATCTCAACCATCAATGGAACGAACCGCACGAAACGGACATGATTCTCATCGGAGCGTCCCTGATGACAGTGACCGTGTTTGTTACCTTCAACTTGATTGATCTACTGTTTCGGGCCATCGACGGGTCGATGTTAATACGCTTCAGCGAGACCGTGATAAAGCGTGCGATAGGCACATTACCAGTCGCCGGATTGACAATGGGGCTGTGTGCTCTGTTCGCTCAGTTTGGTATTTCGTTCGGCCTGGTGGTGGTACCGCTCGCCGTGTTTGCAATCCTGGCATACCGAATACACGTCAAGCGATTGCAGCAAAAGACCGCGCAGATATCTGAAGCCAGCCGGGTCCATCTCGCCACCGTCGAGGCACTGGCAACGGCGATCGACGCTCGCGATCAGGTCGGACACGGACATGTCCGGCGAACTCAGATTTACGCGGTCGGGCTCGGCGAGATCTTGGGATTGGGCGAGGACGAGATCAATGCATTACGTGCCGGGGCATTGCTTCACGATATCGGAAAGTTGGCGGTTCCCGATCATATCCTGAGCAAACCCGGAGCTTTGACACCCGCCGAATTAGAGAAGACAAAGATCCACGCATCAGTCGGGGCCTCGATCTTGGAGCGGGTCGGCTTTCATTATCCCGTCGTCCCGACGGTCCGCCATCACCACGAGTGCTGGAACGGTACCGGTTATCCGTCCGGACTCTCGGGTGAGGATATCCCCTTGACAGCCCGTATTCTGGCGGTCGCGGACACCTTTGACACGCTCAGAAGTGCACGGTCATTCCGCCCTGCGATGAGCCGCGAAAAAGCCCGTGTGCATCTGCTGACGAGAGCCGGTACTAATTTCGACCCGAGCATCGTCAACGTTTTTCTCAAAAACCTCTCAGTGTTCGAGGGCGATCTCGAAAGGCAAGGACTCGCCTACGTCGACAGCGAATCACCCGTGCACAGAACCTCCGACACTGCCGTTGACAACTTTGTCGACCAGATCAAGCTGGCAAACAAAGAGGTATTCACGCTGTTCGAACTCGCCCGCGAGTTTGGTTCGTCCGAGAGCCTGTCCGACATGCTGGCACTATTCACCCAAAAGATCAGCGAACTGATACCGTTCGACACATGTTCGGTGTACCTTCTCGACAGTACGAGAAAATCGGCAACAGCATTGCACGTCGAAGGCGAAAATAGGGCGTTGCTGATATCGAGACGGATCAAGATCGGCGAGGGAGCGACCGGCATCGTATTGAAAAAGCGGGAAATGATCAAAAACGTCAACCCCGATCTCGATTTCTCGCTCTCGCATCTCGAGTTGATACAGCAGTATTCGACGATGGCCTCGCTTCCGCTGATCGCCGAAAACGAACTGATTGGTGCGGTATCGATCTACTCACACACACTGGAACGATATGGTGATGAGCATATTCGCCTGCTGGAGACGATATCCCGGACCGCCGCCGAAGCTATAGCAAAATCGCAGCAGCACGACGAGACAAAGGCACATGCTCTAACAGATCCGATGACCGGTTTGCCAAACGCCCGAAGTCTGCAAATGCACTTTGAAAAGGAGATGGGACGGGCTGGCAGGGCAGGCAGTAATTTCCAGGTTCTCGTGATGGATCTCGACGGCTTTAAGGCGGTTAACGACACGTTTGGCCACAAGGTCGGCGATGAAATGCTCCGCGAAGTCGGTAAGGTGATCAAAGACCAACTCCGCGAATACGATTTCCTCTCACGCTATGGCGGAGACGAGTTTGTTGCCGTTATTCCCGAGGCAGAACACGAGATCGTCGCCGACCTCTGCTCACGTATCGAGAAAGCTGTATGCGATCTACGGTTGCCGGTCGAAGGTGGCGATTTTGCGACCGTCGGCATCAGTCTCGGATCAGCCGGCTTCCCACAGCACGGCCAAACGTTCGACCAAATGATCGTCGCGGCCGACAAAGCAATGTACGTCAGAAAATCGAGCAGAAAACTAAGTAACGCGGCCGAGCGAAAAGCTCCGACTGCCCCGATGTCCGCGATCCTCGCGATACTATCCGATGACGGCACTCCGCTGCACAACTTTGATCCTCGTCCCTCTAACGAGGGGTTTATCGTCGAACTCGACGAGTCCCACGTGATCCTGAACGCGACGATACACTAAAAAGCTTGCGAAAAGCGGAAGTGGAACTGGCCCTGATGTAAACGGTAAATTGCATTGGGGCCGACTGTTTGAGGTATTAGGAACTTAGGGGGATTGAGCAGGTAGCCATAGTCCACACCGAATTCCCCGCCGATGGGTGTCTTTAGCCGCACGCCCAATCCGGCGGTGTGAGTCCACAAGGCTCTCAGATTTCGCTGAAACACATCATTGGCCGGCACGTCAGGCGGATTAAAGATATCGCCGATCCGTCGAAAAACGTTTCCGCCGTCGTAAAATGGTACAAACCTCAATGATTTGGATACGGGGATCCTGGCTTCCAGATTAACGACAGCAAGAGCATTTCCACCGAACGGAATAGTGAACGGCTCTAGTGTTACAGGCTGACGGCTGCTGTTGAGGAATGTGCCCCGCGGAACGATTACGGCCCGTGGTCCCGCCTCTTCAAAACCGAAGCCGCGGATCGTGGTCGAACCACCGGCAAAGAATCGTTCACTGATCGGCAATATCCCGTCGAGTCCCGGGAATTGGGTGTTCCGAAACCGATTTCCGGATGAGAAGACGTTTGCCAGGCCGAGAATGACCTGCGCGGCAACCGTCGTCCGACGAAACCGCGGGAAGGTATAATATGAGCGATAATTTGCCTGAAACTTCTGAAAGCCGACGTTTGCACCGAGTGCCGGCACTGAGAGGCTGTAGTCGATCGTCAAGTAATCACCGCGGGTCGGGTCACTGGCGTTGTAGCGGCACTTATCACCGGGCTCACCCTTTGCGATCAGTTCGAGAAGGGATGTTTTGATCGAACAATTTTCGCGGGTATCGCGAACAAATGTGATGCTGGGGCCTGAGATCCTGATGCGTGAATCAGGGAGCAGCAGATCTTTGATCAAAAGACTATTGACGTTTGCGAGCCGGACGTCCTCAAAACGGTATCGACCGAAGATAATGCTGCGGTTCTTGCGGCTAAGAGTACGGCTGGTCTCTGCGGTTATCGAAAGGCGATTGATGGTCGGGCTACCTGCACGGTTGCCAAACTCGTCGATCGGATTTCCATTGGCATCGATTCGCTGAACGATGCCGAACGTTCCCTTGTCGAACGCGGAACGAAAGAATCGCGTCACCGTCGAATCGCGTTGATACTGGAGAGCAACAGTGAAAGGAGCAAAGCGGTTTTTACCATCGGGTATCCATCGCGGATTGACGAAGTCGAACTGCACAAGTTGCTGCAATTGGGACCATCGAACGCGTGCACCGCCCTGCCAGAGATTGCCCATCAGATTGACGTGGCGTATGTCGAAGAAACCGTTAACACCGAGATCTGTCGAGTAGCCTCCGCCGTAGTTTATTAGCCGCGGCGGTTGTTCGCTAACGTTGATTATCACGTCGGCCAAGCGGTCGCCCGCCGGCGTGAGGCCACCAATTTCGGGCTTGATCTCGACACGGTCAAAGGCGTCGGTCGAATACAGATCCTGCTCACTAAGGTAGATATCAGATGAGCGAAGGTATTCACCTCTCTTTAACGACGACGCCCTTAGAATTGCCTTTTCCTTAGTCCGTTCGTTGCCTGTGACCAAAACGCGGTTAATTACAACCTTTTGCTCTTCGTGCTCAACCTTAAATTCGACCCTGATCCTACGTTCCGTGTCGAGCGGGCCGAACGGCTTGTCGACGAAAGACGAGCTTACGCGAGCCTTGAAATAGCCGCTCGTCGAATAGAATGCAGCAAGTTTCTGAACCGCGTTCCGAACGCGGGCGGGAGAGTATGTCTGGCCGGAAAGTTTCGGGATCTGGGCAAGCAAGACGTCCGAATCGATAGCGGTGTTGCCGGTGATCGTGACCTCGTCGACAACGGTTGGCGGCCCCGCTTCGACAACAAAAGTTATTATGAGGTCTTGGCCGTCCGGCGAAACACCCTGATTGACGTGGACCTGAGCGTCGCGGTAGCCGAGTTCGGCCAGCAGTGACCTGACCGTGGCAGCGTCACGTTCGAGTATGACGGAGCTCGTAAATCCCCGGCCGTATCCGAAGATGGGTATCACGCCCAACGCATTTGCCTCCTGCGATTCGAGTACGCTGCGGATCTCGTCGATCGGTAGTTTGTCGGTTCCCACCAGGCGCAGGCTGACGAGCTTTAATTTGCGGTTCTTGTCGACCTTGTAATTGACCTTGACGGTTCGATCGCCAAGTTCGGAACCTCGCAGCGTCGAACATAGGAACTCGGTGTTATTCGGTATCGCGTCCTCGCCCACGAAGGGCGGGTCGACCGAGCAATACGGCGTTGCGTTCGCAAAAAAATATCCCTTTTCCTGAAAATAGCTCTCCAACCGCCGTTCGCCCTCAACGATCGCGGCGTAATCGAGCGTTCCCTCGCGTTTCACCGGCAATAAACGCGTGAGCAGGCCGTCGCTGAATTTCTCCTTGCCGGACTCGACCGTGACCTTGACGATGGGGCCAACCTTGCCGGTGATCTCGATCGATATTGTGTTCTTATCGCTGTCGTAACGGGTCCTCGGTTCCTCAAGCTCCGGAGCGGCAAAATCACTCTTTTGCAGCAGTGCTCGAATCTTTTTGGTGTCCCGATCGAGTTTGTCGTGGGTGTAAAATTCGCCCGGCCTGAGCGAGAAAAAGTCGGGCAAAAACGGCTTGTTATAGCCATCTATTTTGACTGTAAACGCCTCGACTTTTGCCTGCTCGTTTGGGGACACATTAAAAACTACGCCAACCGAATTTTCACGGGCGAGCGGGGTCTGGACGTACGTCACCTCCGACCGGTAGAAGCCATGCGATCGGAGATAATCGAGTATCTGGTCGGCGTTGCTTTGCAGGGTTTGTTCGGTAAACGGCATTCCCGGGTTTAGCAAGTTTAGCCTGAAGAGCAGCTCTTGTTCAGTTATCACATCGCCAATATTCTTTCCAATGACGATGGATACCTTTTCAAGTTCCGGCTTTCGTTTGATCAAATACTTTAGATCGACATTACCTGAGCTGTTCTCTTTCGCCGATACGGTCACCGACACGATCTTTTTAGTGGTATGCAGTACCTGAATCGAATCGCGTATCCGCGTCGCCGCGTATGTCGTTCCGAGCGCCTCGCCGATCAACAACCTATACGGTTCTGTCGCTGCCGAATTGTCTTCGCCGGAGCCAAACCCTATATCCACCTTCCCGATCGTCCGGTGTTCGAACGTCTTCTGAGCGGAAACCGTTCCGAGCAGGTACAAACTGGTGATCATCACGGCCAAGAGGCGGTATCCGACGAACGACGCCGCTGCTCGCCGTGCTTTTGGCACCGCGGACGTCTGTCTGTTTTCCGGCTTTTTCGACTCCATTTCCATTATCTGAATACTACCGTCTGTTCGCTGTCCTAAAACCGCTTTCGGAACCTGACCTCAATGCTAAAGTTTTCACGATTTCGCGTGACGTTGCTCAGAGACCGCTGCTCGTATTGGGCAACGACCGAGAGTTTGTTTGAGACGCGATATTCGAGAGCGATCACTTGATTTTGGTCCTGCGAGAGGTTGGTCGAGTACGTTACGCGCAGGTTGTTGTTGATCTGGCGGCCGACCGTCAGGCGTGCTGACGGGTTAGCCTGACGGCCGGAAATGATCGGATCGATCTCAAAGACATTTAGGCCGAAAAGCTTATCAGTCGCCTTACGCGCCGGGTTGTTGATGATCGAATCAGTCAAGAGTTCGGCCGCTGTATTGATGCCGGTTTGAGCGATCGTTGGAATGCCGCCCGCGGTATTTGCCAAGCTGCCCGTCGTGATCAGGGAAATAACGTCATTCGACGGGAGAGCCGGACTCGAACGTACCTTAGCGATCAAACGCTCGGTATCATTGAGCGGCCCGGAAAGGTTTATAAATATCTGATATCCGGAAATATCGGTTTCAGCCTGCAGATTTATGATCGGTTCGATCGCCGTTTCCGGCGGAAACTCAAGTACGGCCCGCTGAATATCATATCGATTCTTTCGGAAGAAAAGCGTGCCGCTGTTCGCCGTTATCCGGCCCGAGATCCGTGGGTCGTCGGCATCGCCGGTCAGCGAAAGCGTAACCGATGCAGTGAGATCGGCGATATTATTGCGAACGACAAGTGCATTTTTGCCTTCGATAACGAGATCGAAACGCGGAGCCGTCAACGAACTGGAACCGCCCGAGATCGACGTATCCCGCCGTACCCCGACGATGTTGGCGAGTTCGATATCCTTGCTGTACAGGCTTCGGCGGGCAAAAACTCGACCGGCGATGGTGATCTGGAGATTGTTCGCCGCTCCCTGGCGCAGCCCCGAGATCTCGAGGCGGGCATCGCCCGTTGTCAGAAAATCTTTTGGC
>JAYVUD010000235.1:0-5121 GCA_043788335.1 Chloracidobacterium sp.
CTGGAAACGCCACCTCGAGGATCTGAGCGGTGACATGCTTTATCGGTTGAATGCCGTACTCGGACAAGATGTCGTTAATTTTATTGAGTTTCGAGTTGATGAAGAGGCCGTACTAGCGGCGTCGAATCGCAAACCGGCCTCAAGGGCGACCGATGACACGACTCAATTTTTGACGCCCAAACTGAAAGAAGCGGCACAGCGAATCGCGGACCCGATGCTACGGGAACTTTTTTTGAGTGCTGCAGGAGCATATCTTTCTCGGCAAAAGTTATAGATACCGGATCAATTCGGACCCTTGGACCGAATCTTACATTTCAACTATGGACATAAGAACTGTAGCGAAACTAGCTCATCTTGAGATCACAGATGACGAAGTTGCCATTTACACGCCGCAAATGGCGGACATCGTCAAATACATTGAACAACTCAATGAGTTAGACACGGCAAACGTGGAACCGATGCTCGGAGGCTTGACCGACGAAGGCAAGGGAACGAGTACGATCCGCGATGACGCGGTCGCGGGTTCGTTCGGCCAATCCGCGGCTTTGGACCAGGCGCCGTCCTCAGTCGCAGGCCATTTTCAGGTCCCGAAGGTTTTGTAGAACATCTGAACGCTCGGGAGGGTTTTGATCCACGTGATTCTTTCTAAATACGATTTGACGAATAAACGACCGAGATTGCTTCGAGTGACCTTATTTGCGGCGACTGCTGCAATGGTGCTCGTCAGTGTGTCGTGCAGTATGCCTAATCTGGAAAAACCTCAGTGCACCGACGCTCGTCTGGCGGTTAAGCGGTTTTACTCATTTCATTTTGGCAACGAAATGTCCGCCTCGCCTGAAAATCTGAAGGCCCGAGCGTCATATTTGACGCCGGAACTTTTCAGGGAGCTTTCGTCGAGCGGCGAATCTCCGTATGACTATTTCACGGCGACTGAGCGTTATCCTAAATCGTTTCGGATCGGCACATGCTCGATCGAATCGCCTGAAAGAACGGAACTTCAGGTTGTGCTCTTGTGGCGGGATGACAATACGTCGGAACAAAAAGAGGTGCGTGTCGAAACCGTCCGGTCAGGCGATAACTGGCTGATACAGAAAGTCTCAAAATAGAAATTATGTCCATTGTTTCCGATATAAAAATTGTACTAGACAACGCGAAAAGCGTTAACGCGGAGTTGAACGCGTTCCTGTCGATCGAGCATGATGCGGCAACGACCAGGGCCGCCGAGATTGAATCGGCCGGTACGCCCCTCAATGGTCTCGCGATCGCGGTTAAGGACAACATCTGCACGAAAGGCATGCGAACGTCGTGCGGTTCGAATATTCTGCGTGACTACCGTGCCCAGTACGACGCGACGGCGATCTCAAGACTAAATGCCGCCGGGGCGATCATCGTCGGAAAGACAAATATGGACGAATTTGCAATGGGTTCGTCGAACGAGTCATCTGCGTTTGGCAACGCGAAAAATCCGTGGGACCTCGACCGCGTTCCCGGCGGAAGTTCGGGCGGTTCGGCCGTGGCCGTTGCTTCCGGCGTCGTGCGGGCGTCGCTCGGTTCGGAGACGGGTGGTTCGGTTCGTCAACCGGCATCGCTCTGCGGCGTGGTCGGCCTCAAGCCAACCTACGGGAGAATATCGCGATACGGCCTTGTGGCGTTTGCCTCGTCGCTCGATAATATCGGTATTTTTGGTCAGACTTCGTCGGATGTGGCGGATGTTCTCGGCGTCGTCGCGGGCCGCGATCCGCTCGATTCGACATCGGCCGACGTGCCGGTGGCTGACTATAAATTCGCGTTGGACGGGGCCGTTGAAGGAAAGACGATCGGTGTTCCTCGAGCGTTGTTCGGCGAAGGACTCGATGACGAAGTTCGCGATAGTGTGCTCGCTTCCATCGAGAAATACCGCTCTCTCGGTGCCGAGATCGTCGACGTCGAGTTGCCACATGCGAAATACGGCATCGCGGTTTACTACATCATCGCAACGGCTGAGGCATCGTCTAATCTAGCCAGATTTGACGGTGTGCGTTATGGATTTCGTGCCGAAAATGCACCAGGACTACGAGAAATGTACTTTAAGACCCGTGAGGCGGGTTTTGGTGCGGAGGTCAAACGGCGGATAATGCTCGGCACTTACGTGCTCTCGAGCGGCTATTACGACGCCTATTATGCGAAAGCACAAAAGGTACGAGCCCTCGTAAAAAGGGACTATCAGGTTGCTTTCGAAAAATGCGATGTGATTCTGACACCGACGTCACCATCGGTCGCGTTTAAGATCGGGGAGAGGTCGGACGATCCGCTCGCTATGTATCTGAGCGACATCTATACTGTTTCCGCAAATTTGGCGGGCGTACCTGCGATCAGCGTTCCGTGCGGCCTTTCGAGTGGCAATTTACCAATTGGACTGCAATTGATTGGTAATTTTTGGTCTGAGGATGTTTTGCTGAATTTGGCTCACAAATACGAGACGGCATTCCCGCTTGGTGCTAAACCGGGGGTTTTCGTTGGTTCGTAGTCGTTCTTATTGAACAATTCCGTAATGAGCGATATCCGGCATCGTATTTAGCGGCTGCCTGTGCGGCTCCGGCAGGATTCCCTGCCACCGGGACTTGTCATCCAGTAATTTCTCTACATCCCGAACCGGTAACGGTTTGGCGAAAAGATATCCCTGACCATACTCGCATCCCAGAATGCGGAGCTGATGAAACTGGTGAACGCTCTCGATACCCTCGGCCACAACCCTTAATTTCAACGCTTTGGCAAGTGCAATGACCGTTCGGACGATCTCGCCGTTCTCCGTGTTGTCTTCCATGGCACTGACGAACGAGCGGTCGACTTTTAAGAGATCGATCGGGAAACGATGCAGATAACTGAGGCTCGAATAGCCGGTGCCGAAATCGTCAATACTGATCTGGACGCCGGTCTTTTTGATCTCTTTTAACATCTGGATCGCGGTCTCGGCGTTTTCCATAACTGCACTTTCGGTCAATTCCAGCTTGAGACAACTAGGGTCGATCCCTGTTTCCTGTAGCACAGTGTTTATCTGCTCGACCAGATTCGGATGCGCAAAATGCTTTCCGGAGAGATTCACGGCGACGCTCAATGGCATACCATTCGGCGAACGGCCCTGCCACTGTGCAACCTGTGAACATGCCGAATGTAGTATCTGGATGGTCATCGGCACGATCAGTCCGGTACTCTCGCTTATGGGAATAAACTCATTGGGCGGAATCAGGCCTCGTTGCGGATGGTTCCATCGAACCAACGCTTCAAATCCGACGAGCGACGCAGTGTCAAGCCCGACGATCGGCTGGTAGTGGAGTTCAAATTCTTTTCGCTCGATCGCATACCTTAGATCCGTTTCCAACTGGAGCCTCGTCACGGCCCGAATGTGCATCTTTTGGTCAAAGATAATGCAATTTTCAGCGTTGTCTTTGGCGTAGTACATAGCGATGTCGGCATCGCGAAGAATATCTTCGGCCTCGACATACTTTGAACTGCCAAAGGCAATACCGACCTTGACGTTAGTAAATACCTGCCGGCCATCGAGTGTATAGGGTTCTGCGACCCGCTTCATCATCCGCTCGGCAAATGCCGTCGCCTCATCCTTGATCAAAAGATCGGTCAGGATGATGCCAAATTTGTCGCCGCTAAACCGCGCAACCATGTCGTCCTCGCGGACCATGAGCGACAGACGTTTTGCGACGTTTTTGATCAGCCGGTCGCCCATAGAGTGGCCAAGGCTGTCATTGATCGTCTTGAAACGATTGAGGTCGAGTAGCAGAATTGCGAAATTCATGTCCGACTTTTCGCGAATTTGCTGGAGCAGTATTTTGAGCGTGTCGATGAAATAGTTGCGGTTCGGCAAGCCCGTCAGTGCGTCGTGATACGCAGCGTGACGAAAGTTCTCATGGCTTTCCTGGAGAGCTTCACCGCTCTCCTCGAGTTCTTCGACGTAACGCTCGAGTTCGCGGATATGCACTTCGGCGAGTTCGGCACGAATTCGCTCATTGTATCGGGCAGACGCCGCGGTTTTCTGAATGTCCGACAAATATCGGCGATAGGTCCAAAATACCGCTCCCAGAAACGCGACTAGTCCTGCGATCACGTAAACGCTCAGTTGCTCCATCCCGCCGATAGTGAGGCCCGCGGTTATGCCGCCCATTATAAATACCAGCGTTAAGTTCAGTCCGGTGTCCTTGAATGAACGCCGTGGATCGGGGATCGAGGCATAGGCGTATATGACCCAGTTTGCCAATAGATTGACAGCAAACATTGCCGTGATCGATACCGACACAAACCAAATGAAGCTCGAAATGTCGTGCCGCTGCATTACCTGCTCGGGTGTTCCGAAAAGTGCAATGGCCGCCCGCCACGCTGCCATTGCCCCGATCGTCGAGATCGCCGAACCGGACAGTATTTCGCGGATATCACCACCGCCATTCATTCGCCGGAGTGCAAACCCGGCGGTTACCGACGCGACCGCTGCCGTTATGACGCCAGTGTCGCCTCCGTACATATACGATGCGACCACCACCAGGGAGCTAACAAGTATCAAATCAAGGTCCACGCGTTCAACTTGAGATTTGACGTACGGACCTATAGTGACTGTCAGTAACAACAACACTGCGAGACCGGGGTCGAGCCGGCCCAATACAAGTTTGGAACCGGCCCAGGCCAGGGATCCAACTGCCAAACAGCAAAATGCTGCGAGCAAGATAGTGAATATAGGCGCTTTTCGTTCCATTCGGAGGCGGGTAATCAATGAAAAAATATCACGCGGAAGAGGTGAGGGAACGTAATCGGCTCAATAGAAACAACTTGAACCAAAAACAGTTTAACCTAGTTGCTCAGTGTTTAGCAATACTTTTTTCTCGACGAGATATCCACGATCGGAACGGAAGTAATTCTTTCAAAAAGAGTACCGGCTACGACAACTGGCGGATGAAGTTAGAAACGATATTTACATCGGACCTGATAACGATGATGGCAATATCGCTCCGTACGGTCTGTTCACGTCAGGTGACACGTAGGTCAAAATCAGAAACTAATAGCGGTGCCGGAATTCTCGGGCACCGCCTTTACTGACACTGCCGCTACCCTATTTGGTGATCCCAACCTGCGTCAGGG
>JAYVUD010000236.1:0-2291 GCA_043788335.1 Chloracidobacterium sp.
CGCCGAGATTGGCGAAATAGTTTTCGTGCAGCACGATCGAACCGGTGCGGATGAGTTCCTGGCGTTTGAGATCGCCGTAGATATAGGCGGGCAGGTCCTTTTCTTTTGCCAGTGCGGCGAGACGCTGCTCGACGGCGTTGAGAGCTGTGACCGCTCCGGCGTAGTTGTTGTCGTGGTGCGATTTGATAAGCTTTTCGGAAATGCCGGTCAGCTTTGCCGGGTCGAACGGGAGCGGTTTCGCCACGTGCTTGCCGCCCCAGGCCGCCGCCGGCGGCTCGGTCTGTGCGTCCGCAGCACCGTTAAATGCCAAAATACCCGCACCCGCGATCAGTCCACCGCGAAGCGCCTCTCTGCGTGAAATTTTGTTCATAGTGATTTGTCTCCTGAGAAGATTATAGAACTTTCCGCCGGATGTTTGGCAACGAAAAATGCCCGGCTACGACGGCCGGGCACGATAAATTGATTTTTCTGGTGCGAAGGCCCGCGCGTTAGCAAGGGCGTTAGCGAACCACGATACTGCGATAGCAACCCAAGTTGAATGTATCGCCCTTGCTAACACGCGAACTTGTGGAAAGATCCGCTAGAACGGGATGTCGTCGTCCGCCGCCGGTGCCGCGACCGGTGCGGATCCGCCGGACGATGCCGGAGCACTACCTGTCGAGGGTCCGCCCGTGTAACCCGAATCATGATCGTCATGACCGCCGCTATATTCACCGCCGCCGCCCTCGCCGCGTGAGCTGATAAACTGCATATCCGTCGCCTGCACGTCGAGCGTGTAGCGTTTGTTTTGGTCGCGGTCGGTCCATTCCTCGATGCGGAGACGGCCCTCGATGTAGACGGGACTGCCTTTGGTCAGGTACTTGGATGCGTTCTCGGCCTGCTGACGCCAGAGCGTGATCTTGAACCAGGTGGTGACGTCCGACATCTCGCCGGATTTGTCGCGGCGCTTCTCGTTCGTCGCCATCGTGAAACTGCAAACCGCAATTCCCTGCGGCGTGTAGCGTAATTCGGGGTCGCGGCCGAGATTGCCGATGATGATGATCTTGTTGAATGACATGGGTGTATCCTCGCGTTTTGTGTAATTTTTGTAAACTTTTACCGTTAGGTAGCCATCAATATAACACGGTCGGTGCGGTGTGATAAAATCGACGTTTCTCACCGGGGCATTTTTCAAGCGGGTAAACACGGGGTTGATGACGAGTCTTTCGGGCAATAATGTGAATATCAAACGGATACTCGCGGTGACGGTTGCGTTCGTCGTCGCGGCCGCCGCTTCCCTGCCCGTTGCCGCACAAAACAAACCGGCCGCCGAAATGCAGCTTCAAAAATGCTGGGAGTATCGCTATCAGGGCTCGGCTGAGTCACGCCTGGTGGCGAGCGATACGGCCGTTTTTATGGTGCGTGACGCCTCGGTCGTCGAGGCCATCGCGATCGACAGCGGAAAACGGGCGTGGTCGTCAGATGTCGGCGGCAGCGTGGATTCGAACCTGATCACAGCGGGCGGAAACCTCATTCTTGTCCGTCGTGTAACCGTGGGTGGCATGTCAAAGGCAGCGGTCGTCGCATTGAGCGAGACGACCGGCATTACCCGCTGGTCGGCGGAGGTTGAGGGCAGTGAGAGCTTTACGCTCGGGCAAATCCGCGGGAATGTGATCGCGATCTCACGCAGCGGACTGGTATCGAGCTTTGCCGCTATCGACGGGACTCGCGGTGTGCTCAGACGGCTTGCGGCGGGTGCAGTCGGTGAACCGTTGGTCGCAGACAAGGATATTTATTTTGTCGCGGACGGTGTTCAGGTGAGTTCCGCGCCGCCGAGCAGCGGCGAGCCGGCTGTGATCGCCAAGGTGCCGTTCGCCGTAACGGCGATCGCCGTGCCGTTCGATGAGAGGCTGGTCTGGGGTGATGAACGCGGGCTGGTGACGTCGTATTCGTTAAAGAACGATAAGGTCGTCTGGACATTTAAGAGCGGCGCGGCGATCAGTTCTATCTTGCGGACCGACGGCCTCCTGCTCGCGGCGTCAAATGACAATTTTGTCTACGCGCTTGCACGCGGAAACGGTGAACGCATCTGGAAGAAACGCGTTTCCGGCCGAATATTGGCAATGCCTCAGCTCGGCGTAGACGGCGTCCTGATTGTGACCGTCAGCGAACGCAGCCTGCAGCTGTTAAATCTCAAAAACGGACGTACGTCCACTCAGATCGTTTTACCGGGCGAGGAGCTACCCTTGACCGCCGGCACTCTGCCGAACGCCCGAGCGGCGATCCTGAGCGACGGAGCGATGTATCTGTAC
>JAYVUD010000237.1:0-10346 GCA_043788335.1 Chloracidobacterium sp.
CGTCACGCCCGCACCGATGCCGACCGCCCGCAGGCCGCCGCCGCAGGTCGTCTCCCATTCCGATACGCGGTTAGCAGGACGTGAGCGGGTGAAGGGGAACGGCGAGCCGGTTGAATGCGGATTTCGGATTGCGGATTGCGGAGTCGTGGTTTTGCGAGTTGATCCGGGATTTTGAGGTCGTTGGATGCCGGTGCTTTCTTCAATCCGTATTCCGCAATCCGCATTCCGCAATTCCGCAGCGGTCCAGTCGTCGGAGAGGACGCGTTTGATCTTGCGGGAGAAGCGGTTGGCGAGGTCCTGGTTGTAGGAGGCGAGAATGACGTTCATCGACGGGTCGCGTTTGAGGCAATAGGCCGTGTAGCGGACCGTTACCAGTTCGGATTTGCCGTGCCGCGGCGGCATGAAGATCATCAGGCGTTTGACCTTGCCGTCGGTCACCAGTTGAAGCTGCTCGTAGAGATACAGCTGGTGGCGGGCGTCCCATTTCCAGATCGACGGCAGCGTCTGGAGCCAGGCGTGGAAGTCGGGCGGGTCGGGATCGGATTTTGCGGCCGAGACGCCGAGACGCTGAGAAGATGGAATTTGGGCATTATGATCATGGCGTTGGATCAGTTCGATGCCGTTTGTTGTTTTTGACTGACTCTCTTGCTCTCCGCGTCTCTGCGACTCGGCGGTGAGGTCACGGAAGGGCCGTTTGGCGTCGAGCCGGAGGCTGCGGGCTTTTTGGCGGTTGAATTTTGGTTTGGGGACGATCAATGCCGACGGGCGGTCGATGACCGTGCGTTCGGATGCACGGCGGTGGGCGTAGGCGACGCCCGGCCTTGAGCGGCGATTCTGAACCGCAGAGACGCGGAGACGCCGAGGTCTGCTTAAACCTCCCCTTTTCGTGCTTTTCGTGCCTTTCGTGGGCAGATCCCGTTCCCAGCCGAAGCGTTCGGGCCAGCCGAGTTCAACGCGGCCGTTGCGGGTGCGGACGTACAGATTGCGTTTTGTGAACGCCGTCCAGCCTCTCGCCCTCATCTCCGACACGATCCGCGCGTGGCTCTGCCCGCCGTACTTAAAATACAGCTCACGGCAATCGGCGACCTTCTGCGGCGGGATCTTTGCAGCCATATTTCAATATTGACCACAATTCCCTCCCCATTTCAATAGCCATTTTTACGGGATTTATGGGATTTACGATGTTTATGATATTTATGGGGAAATTTAACCGCGAAAAGGACGAAAAGTACGAAAAAAGGGGGAAACTTAGATCTGAGATTTGAAATTTGAAATTTGAAATTTCAGAAAGGATGAACTGCCCTCGAACGAACGCAGGTGTCGGCGGCCCGGAAAATCGCTCACGCAAAGACGCAGAGTACGCAAAGTAGGAGGAGTTTCGGGATATGTGATAGCCGACAGCTGAAAACCAAGATCCGAAGTTTTGCCCGCGAATAACGCGAATTTGGGAAATTTTGAAAAAAAGTGAAAAAAGTTTGATAGGTTTTGACGACGAATTACGCGTTGTATAGGTAAGAGGAATTGTTTTTGAAAATTCGGGCTTGGCTGGCTCCCAGAGGACGAACCTGATCGATCGGAGATGAACTCACATTATTGACAAAGCTCATATTTTTGGGACTCCCACATTTGAGCCGGTGTTCGGAATGGAAAGTTACCCCCTGACCGACTAGCCTTACTTCCACAAAAACAGCAGTGTTTCGACGCTGCTGTTTTTTTTGCGCGTTCGGGGTCGGAGTTTTGCCCGCGAAATACGCGAAAAGCACTAAAAAGGGGAAGAAGTTTCGCGCAAAGCCGCTGAGGACGCAAAGTCGGACGAGTTTCGGAATAGGTGATAACTGATGGCTGATGGCTGGTAACTGAAGAATAAACTATCAGTTTTAGTTGATCCAAGCAGACATCTTCGGCGGGTGGCCGGACGTAGGTGGTCATTTATGGTTCTGCGATTGGGGAAATCGTGTTATTATCTCGGGTAAATTTACATTACATACTGGGGAGGTATCGTATGAAGATCGCGTTGTGGATAGTGGGAGCGGTGGTCGCTGTATTTGTCTTGCTCTTTTTTATCGGTCTCTTTTCGAAGGATGAAGAGATGAAATCCGTCGTTCCAGAAACGGCGCCGCTCGACACGGCGGCGGCGTTGCCCGAGGGTGCTCCTGCCGTGGACACCGCCATTGGTGCCGGGGCCGGCGTGGCAGTCGCCGGAGCGGCAGTCGAATCAATCGTCGAAGACAGCGACGTTCTCGAAACCGCTGTCGATGCAGTTGGAACGATATTTGATCTGTTTACTTAGACAAAATCAGCTGCAATAAACGCGGTTGTCGATCTCGGCGAAGATGTTGTCGCGCGAAAGGGATTTGGTTTGGGTCGCCCGACCTATCGAATAGCAGTGATGAACCACGCGCTACCGCCGCCGGTTCTGACTGATCGACCCGGATACCGATTTCCAGTAGGAGCGGAGTGAAAGCGGAATGGGTTCCCATTGGCCCTCGAAATACGAGCTCGGGTCTACTTTGTACAACTTAAATCTTCTGTACAGTGCCAAAGTCGAACGAACGTTGAACAATAGATCGCCGCGGATACTGCGACTTGTTTGGACTTTGACCTTTTCGTCGGGATAGGCGGCGGCAATCTCGGCTTTTACTTGGTCAAGGTATTTGTCCTTTCGCTCATTACATTTCCCGTTGGCTTCGGGGCATTTGAATAAGAAACCGAACGATCCGTCAAACTCCAACCAGTCCGGTTCGTCCGCGAACACAAACCGCTTGTCAGAATGGATATGCGACCAGTATGAAAGCGCCTCGGCTCGCGATCCAAAATCATCCGTCTTTACGAACAGCTTCTTAAACCGGTCCCGGAACATCGACAGCTTACGCTCATCGAAATACAATGATCCATTGTTTGTAGTCAGTTCGTGACAGTTCAGGTTGATCCAGTTGCTCGCAACTTCCTTGCCGTCTTTTAAGATGATAATTCCGTAATGATATCCGCACGCGTACATCGGGCTCGAGCGTCGGAATATCCATGCCGCTTTTATGGCGTTTAGCACCGCGATGTCGTCGGTGTAGAAATCGCCAAGCGAATCGGCGAGGGCGTTTTTATCGGATTCGCGTGAGTTGATGCCGACTAGCGTGTAACCGCCGTCTTCGAAACGAAACTGTTTGTAAAGCTGAGTCTGCGCGAGGACCGGTAAGACGCAAAGAAAACCAAAAATGATAAGTACGGGTGCGGAGAATCTAGTTTTCATGACAGACGTTGATCTAAATGCGCCGAACCAATCATTACAAGAATCGATCGCAAATTTGAAATTTCAAATCTGATATTACTTTCGGCCCGAATGTCTCGATGTGAAAATCGATCGCCGAACGGACGTCTGCCAAGGCGGCTTGGTAGGTATCGCCTTGGCCGATAACGACACCTTTGAGCCCGAGCGGGTACCCGATAAATCCGTCTGAGTGTCTTTCAATCACAAGCTTAAGGGAAGTCATATTGCGAAGTTTAGCACAAACATTACGGAGCCCGGTCCGATTTTTTAGCCTCGTCACATCAGCTGCAATAAACGCGGTAGTCGATCTCGGCGAAGATGTTGTCGCGGGATTCGATGTGAGCAAACGATTTTCAATACGTAGTTTATTACGTAGTTTAGGAGTTATTACCTAGTTTTCTCCAGACGGCGTTCCTACCGGTCGAAATCGGAATCGATGAAACGCCGGCGGCAAATTTTTCAAAAGTCTTCATAGAGAGCTGCAATAAACGCGGTAGTCGATCTCGGCGAAGATGTTGTCGCGGGATTCGATCTCGGTGAGGAGGTCGAGTTGGTCGGGCGTGAGAACCACCCCGGCTCGGCTGAGCTCGCCGAACGCGTCAGCCGCGACGGCTGCCACCTCACCGTGGTAAGGAGGGGAGCCAGAGTCGAGCATCTGCGCGAGCAGGCCGAAGCGTTGGATGTGGGACTGAAATCTACGGGACGAATATTCGACCGTCGTGCCCTGATAGATCTGGAACGCCCAGTCGGAGGATTGGGCGAGGAGGAGCTCGCGAGCCATCTGGTTGAGGATACGTGCAGCGGGGACACTCTTGACGCCACCGTCGGTTCCCCCGGCGTTGCGGTCGTTGCTGTCATCGAGATCTGAGGTGTCCGAAGCACGTCCGAACGCCGCGGCGGCGTCCGTGCGGACAGGAGTGTCCGCGCTCCGGGCATTGTTCGCGTATTCGGTCATTCTTCTTTCCGCGTCGTGCTGGTAGGGGTACATCCACGAGTTGCCTTCGTTGATCCAGACTTTGTAATAGCCGGCCTCGCCCCAGCTGGATGCGGTTGGGCGTTGGATCTGGACGGGCAGGCCCGAGTCGAGAAAATCGCCGGGGGTGATGCACTGGATCTGGTCCTGATCGTAGTGGATCTTCTTAAAGAAAAAGTCGATGAACTGCGGCCCCTCGAACCACCAGTGGCCGTAAAGCTCTGCGTCGTAGGGGGATACGACGAGCGGCGGGTGGCCGTCAAACGTTTCGCGTAACAGCTGAGCCTGCTTGATGCGTTCGCCGATGAAGTGCGACGCGTTTTCGGCGGCCTTTTCACGTGCCAGCGCCGGATCGTATGGCTGTTTGAGCTGCTGCGGCACGTCGCGGCCGGTGATGCGGTGATATTTGAGGCCGAGATGGCGTCGGCTGCCGTCCTCGTGCAGGTGCGGCTTGAGATAATCGAGCGGGGCGTCCCAGCCGATGTCGCGGTAAAATTCGCGATAAAGATCATTGCCCGGATAACCGATCTCGGCCGACCAGACCTGCTGGCTCGTCTCGACGTCGCGGGCGAAAACGGCGGTGCCATTTGGGCACAATACGGGAGCGTGTACGCCAAATCGCGGCCGCGGGTCGCCGTAAAGTATTGCGTGCGTGTCGCTTATGAAATATTCGATGCCGTTGTCTTTGAGCAGCTCTTCGACGCCGGGTTCGTAGGCACACTCAGCGAGCCAGATGCCGCGAGGCCGGCGGTGAAAGTGTTTTTTGTAATTGGCGACGGCGATCTGCACTTGGGCACGACGCGATTCGGCGGTCGAGATGAGCGGCATAAAGCCGTGGGTCGCGGTGCAGGTGATGATCTCGATGACGCCTTCGTCCTGGAGTTCGCGAAAGGCGTTGATCAGATTTCGTTGGTAACGGTCGTTCCAGAGGCCGAGCGATGCCGCGAGGTTGTCGACGTACATTTGTGCGACACCATTAAACTCAGGTGCCTCACGCTGCGTGCGGACAAGCTCTTTGCGGGCAAGTTCGAGCAGATTTTCGAGATGGGCCGTGTAGCGCGTCTGCAGCAGAGGGTCGGCGAGCATCTCGCACAGCGGCGGCGAGACGTTCATCGCGAGGCGCGGACGCATCCCGCCCTCGTGCAGGCTCTGGAAAATGAAAATTAGAGGTAGATAGACCTCGGTGATCGCCTCGTACAGCCAATCTTCCTCCAAAAACTCGGGATACTCAGGATGCCGGACGAACGGCAAATGAGCGTGGAGAATGAGGCTGAAATAACCTAATGGCATCGTTGTATAGGTATATTAGAACAGGATAGGCAGGATTAACAGGATAGAAACAAATATCCTGCCGATGCTGCGTATCCTGTAAAACCCAGGGGCGTCTAGCGGCCCAACGAATGAGAGCTCACCGGGCTGTAACGCGGTGCGGACTTGGGCGAAAACCCTTTGGACGACTGCGTCCGGGTTTTCAGCGTTTTAGGGAAATTGACGAGGCTCGCACCGTAGACGCCGGCACCAAACTGCTCCTCGTTGTACTCGGTCTCCTCAATATGGAAATGCTCGGTCAGTGCGCTCATCGCCTTGCCGGGTTCGATCGCGCCGGCATTCGCCTGCAGGATCGCGAAGAGGGTGGCACTGATCTTGAATTTGAGTTCCTCGAGCGGCACGCCGGAGGCGAGGGCGAGCATCGCATAGCGGATGTCCTCGGCCGTGATGGCGTCGGCGGCATATTCGGTCGTGCCCAAAAACTGCGAGAACGCATAGTGTGCCGTGCTCTCAGCCGCCGTTTGGTCGTCTCCCGCCATCGCCACGTCAAAGGCGTCACGCGAAAATCCGGCGACGTCGAGCACCTCGGCGAATTTGGCGGAATTTACACGCCAGTCGGCGTCGGTTGCGGCACGCGGGCTCGGGCTGCGACGCGGAGTCGTGACTGTGTTTGAATGCAGGATGCGGAAATATGGGCGGTTCGGTGCGTAAAATCCGATCTCAGCCTGATAGGTGTGATTTGGTTCGACGTCAAACCAATAGTCGCCCTCTCCGCCGGTTTGGCTGATGTCCTCGCGGCCGGTTTGTTTGTCTGTCAGCTTGAGCACGAGCGTGTAGCTGCCGAGGTCGTCGCCGAAAACGCTGCGGAGCATCGCCCACGGATTTTCCTTGATGGACCAGTAAAAATAGAGCCGCGTCGGGGTCTGCATCTGCAGACGGGCACGGTTTTGGCGAGCGAGCGACGGCAGGGCCGGCGCGGCCAAAAGCTTGAACGCGGACGAAAGCTCAACTTCCCGTCCGGCCGCCGCGATCTCGGCGGTGACGTCGAGCGTCGGCTCGGCTATCGTTTTTTTAGCGGCTTTTTTGGCGGTCTTCGCGGCCGGTGCCGGTTTCGACGCTGCGTTGACGGTTTTTGCACTCGATCGGACGCTCTTTGCCGGGGTCTTTTTGACCGTCGACGAAGTCTCGACCGAAGCGGCGAAAGGGTCGATCTCGATCGTCTTCGAACGTTTGCTCGCCGTCTTACGGGCCGGTTTGCTCTCAACGCTCTTTACCGCGGGAGCATCTTTTTCGGCGATCCGCCGCTTGACCGGCGTCGCCACCGTCGGGAAGGGTTCGGTCATTTTCGCCTTTGCTTTACCCGCCATATTCGGCGCCGCTGTTCGTGGTGTATCTGTCTTTCTAGCCATAATTCAAAAAAACCGCAATATTAAAGTATGCGGTCTTTTGGGCGAAGATACAAGTTTATTCAATTTTTGGTGTGTTAACACTATGTTGCATTACGTTCTTTTTGTGGACTGGTCTATGTTTTGTGAAGAAGGTTCACGCAGAGACGCAAAGGACGCAAAGGGTTGTACATTTGCTGTCAATCGGGAATATTCTCATCGCTCTCTTTTTCATACTTTGCGGCCTTGGCGGCTTGGCGTGAGGTCTTATTTAAGGGCTCGCCGATGGCGTTGTGGTTAGCACGCAGAGACGCAAAGAACGCAAAGGGTTGTACATTTGCTGGCAATCGGGAATATTCTCATCGCTCTCTTTTTCATACTTTGCGGCCTTGGCGGCTTGGCGTGAGATCTCTTTTACGTGCTCGCCGATGGCGATGTGGTTAGCACGCAGAGACGCAAATAAAAATTTCTATTTCCACCGCGGCGAATTGCCTTCGGGGTCAAACTGGTCGAGAATTCCGAGATGCACGAAAATCAAATCGCCACTATCATCGTCGACTGTGCATTTAAGGTGCATTCCACCCTCGGGCCCGGGTTGCTGGAGAGCGTCTACCAGGCGGCTCTGGCGTATGAATTGGTTAATCGAGGGCTGGAGATCTCGCTGGAACGCGGCATTCCGGTCGAGTACCAGGGAGTGAGGCTAGAGCTTGGATTTCGAGCCGATATTATTGTGGAAAATAGGGTGATAATCGAATGCAAATCGGTCGAGGCCCTGGCCCCGGTTCACGGCAAGATACTACTCACGTATCTGAGGCTGACGGATATGAGATTGGGCCTGCTGATAAACTTTAACGTGGACCTGATAAAGAACGGCATTCGCCGAGTGGTAAACAACCTTCCGGAGTAAGGCGCTCGACAACGGCACGATTCATTTTGCGTTTGAGACGGATCTGATGTTGACATCGACTCGGAACGCGTCTGTTATGACCCTCGCTCGGACGGGGAGGCGGCGGTCGTCGTCGGTGACCCAGATGGTCAGGCTGCCTTTTTGTTCGATAAAACGATCAGGCCCGAAAACGGCCGGTTCGAGGCGATAGCACCAGAGTTTGCCGATCGGCGTCTTGATCTGTTCGCGGGCGGCGACACGGATCGGGATCTCGAAAACGAGCCCCGAATCGCTGAGAGCCATGTCGAATGACTTGCCGACCGAAAACGTCCGCAAACGCAATGAATAGATGCCTGAGACGATGTCGTAAACGGGACCGGGCAGATCGGACGCGATGCGGCGGGGCGCGCGATTGGGCTCTTTCGGGTTGGTTTCGGTGAAAACGACGCTCTTTTGCGGATAGTCAAATTCGGCGACGCTGTCGCGCACTCTTTCCTTTTGGACGTCGTGCTTGGTCGTCTTGATTATGCTGAAATTGGCCGGATCGATGATCGATTCGTACTGCTGCAAAAAGCTGTAGCGAAATATCTTGAGCAGCGTACCGCGGGAAGCGGCCTCGGTCTTGATGAGAAAATTCTCCGAATCCGGGGCCTTTTGCAGCACAAATTTCAGCTCAGCGATCGGGATGCCGGAGATGATCTTGCTGGCTTTGGCATCGTAGACGAGCTCTTCGCCAACGGCGAATGGCGTCGGCCTCGGCTGCGCGGTCTGCCCGAACCCGGAGGTGAAAACGGCGAGAATGGCCGCAAACAAAAAAATGGTGCCCGAAAAAAACCTTGACATAGCGAGTGTTCAATAATGTACGCCTTTGGCGATATGTTTGCAAAAGCGGCCGCGGTGATGAACGCTGCCAAAAATATATAAAGCAAGCATAACCGAAATTCGAAATTCCCGCCTTAAATTTCAAGTGCGGGAGCCCGCGGCCCGTCGCCGCCGACTTTTTTTCGATTCGGAAAGCGGCGGAATGGATGCCTACGGGAATTTGATACTACAGGTTCTGACGGGCGAGGCGTTCGGTCACGGCGGCAAAGACCGTCTCGACCGGGATGTCCATACAGATCCATTTGCCGCACGTTCGGCGGTGGCAATCAGTGCGGCAGCCGATATCGTCACGCTGGACGCAGATATCAGCGGGATTAAGGCTGCCGTTTCGCCACCATTCGGTCGGGCCGAAAATGCCGACCACCGGTGCCCCGGCGGCGACCGCGATGTGCGTCGGGCCGGTGTCCCCGCCGACGTAGACGGCGGCGCGTTTTGCGAGATGGTAAAAGCCCTTGAGACTCGG
The DNA here is from genome assembly GCA_043788335.1 of Chloracidobacterium sp. Taxonomy (GTDB): domain Bacteria; phylum Acidobacteriota; class Blastocatellia; order Pyrinomonadales; family Pyrinomonadaceae; genus OLB17. Next base: position 9,121 of record JAYVUD010000237.1, read on the forward strand.
TTGGGCGAGGATGAGTTTGCCGGTGCGGCTGTTTTCGGCGGCCGTTTGGGCGAGATCGAGCTCGCGTGGGCCGGTCGCGACGACCGACATCATTCCGGTTCGCTCATATATAAGGTCGGCGAGCCGGCCAAATTTTTCGGCATGCCAGAGCTTGGTGACCCAACCGCCGCCGGGATTGAGGATCGCGAACTTGTCACCCATTTGGGTGATAAGAGCATCGGCCTCGGCAATATGTTCGACCGTGGTGGCGATCGGAAACTCGAACGTGCTCTCGTCTGCCGCAAACCCGAGTGCCGCTGCCGCGAGGCGCATATTCTTAAGAATTACGTGAATATCGGGCGGGATCTCGAACGTTTCGGTCAGCAAAAATCTACTCGACGGCTCACGCAACCCGGAACGCGAAAACCCGACACGGCGTTTGGCACCGGAGACCCTGGCGATAACGGCGGATTTGATGAGGCCCTGGAGGTCGATGGCGATGTCGTACTTTCGCTCGCGGACGGCACGCGCCTGTTTGGCAATGTCGAGAGCGATCCCCTCGATGACCTTGCCGCCTTTCAGGCTGCGGGTGTCGACCTCGATCAGATGATCGATCAGCGGGCACCCGCGGATGATCTCGGCGGAGCGTTCCTCGGCCACCCACGAGATCTCGGCGTCAGGCAAACGGGCGCGTATCGCCGCCACCGCCGGCATAGCGTGGACGAGATCGCCGATCGAGCTGAGTTTGACGATCAATATCCTCATGACTCTCTATCTTAATGGCATTACTGACACGACGGAAGCGATGTTTTGAGATTGGCCGGCAAGGCAGCCATTGGACTTTTACTAAGGGTACATTTACATTGTTTGCGGTGGGGAAAAACATATGGCGAAAAAGTATTTGTTCGCGGTGATCGCGTTCGGCCTGTTGGCCCCGGTCCTGACGGCGATGACGGCGCAAGCACAAAAGACGCAAGTCGACCGGATCGAAAACGAACTAGCGTCGTGCCTGAAACGTGCAAAGGCGGTGAGGCCACGGGCGTCGTGCTATAACAAGGCGGCCGAGGCACGCGAAGCGGCTCTCGACGAGATGTACAAGCAGGTACTCGCCGCCGCCCGCAACCCGGCTGAAAAGACCGCGATCGAGGACTCGCAAAAAGCCTGGGAGACCTTTCGCGACGCCGAAACCAACGTCATCACGACCATTTACAACAGCCGCGGCTCGGGCTATATCGCGGTGCGGATAA
>JAYVUD010000238.1:0-7013 GCA_043788335.1 Chloracidobacterium sp.
GGCCGAACGCTGGCACGACGGCAATCGCTCCGGTAACGAGCGGAGCCGATATCGCAAACTTTGTCGTGACGCCGGTCAACGGATCGTACACGATCACCACGGCGACAATTCCCGGAACGGTGACCTACGCCATCGTTTCGAAACCGGTGGAGGGCGTTACGTTTAATGCCCCGGGGCAGGCCTTTGGGGCTCCAAACGTGAGCGGTTCGACTGCGAGCGACGGCACTTATTCGCTCACACTGTTTGGTGCCGGTGCATACACTGTCACACCGTCAAGGGCAGCTCAGGTCTGTGGTACCGATAACGGCATCACGGTCAACGATGCGTCGATGGTGTCCAAACACGTTGTCGGACTGATCACGCTGAGTTCGACTCAACAGGCAGCCGGTGACGTTAGCTTGATCGGTGATCTGTCATCGTACGATGCGGCGTTGATCGCCCGTAAGGTCGTTCACCTCTGTAACCTCGGCAGCACGGCTGGCAACTGGGTGTTCGCACCCGGATTCGTTGCTCACCCCTTGGGTATCACCGGTCTCCAGACAGCCGAGAACTATACCGCGTATATGAAGGGCGACGTCGACGGTAGCTGGACGGCCGGCCCGACGCCCAATCGTCCCGCCCCGCTGACGGCAGCGACGGCTGATTCGGTCAATGTCTCGGTTCCGGAGACGACCGGTGCGCAGGCCGCGATGGTGACGGTACCTTTGAGGCTCGATAATCTGCACGGTCGCGGCGTCGACGCGTATCAGTTCGACATCGAGTTTGATCCGGCGGTCGTTAACGCGGCACAGGTCGCGGCGAGCATTGCGGGAACGCAGAGTGAGGGGCTTGCGGTAGTCTCAAACTCGCCGGAGCCGGGCCTGTTGAAGGTTGCGGTCTACGGTGCTCTGCCCGCCACCGGCGACGGTGTTTACGTCAATCTCAAGTTTACGGTGACAGGCGGTGCGGGTTCGACCACACCGCTCGCGATCCGCGGATTTGTGATCGGCGACGGCACGACGCCGGTATTTGCGACCTCCGGACGCCTGACGGTTGCTGCTACTGCTGACAATTCGGTCATCAGGGGCAGGCTGCTGTCGGCGACCGGCCAGGCAGTCAGCAAGGCAAGGGTCACCGTAACGGATACGACAGGAGCGGGACGCTCGATCATTTCGAGCCCGTTCGGCTACTTCGAATTCGGCGGCCTGACCACAGGCCAGACCTACACGGTCACCGTCGAGTCGCGACGTTACACGTTCACACCTAGAACGGTCAGCGTCAGCGCGGGCGCGGTCGACCTGGATATGATCGCCGATCAATAGGACGACCATTAACATAGCCGGGCGGGGAGAGATCCCCGCCCGCATTTTTCTCTCACGGTGGTTAGAAGTATTATTTTCTCTACACCATCTGACAAACGAGCATCGAAATTTTGAAGAAGTATGAGAGCAACACACCGCCCCCTGAACTACGCGATACTGCTGCTGGCTATATTCGCGTCGTTGTATTCCGGAAGCGCGAACGCCCAGAGCGTTACTACGGAGCCAAATCTTAGTCGTATGCCCGCGGCCCCATCGCTGGTTCCGATAAACGGGACGGCACTGACGGCATCGGTCGGTGCACCGTCGACCTTTGTGGTGCCGATAACGGTCGATAACATCACCGGGCTGAACGTCGGCAGTTATCAATTCAATATTTTATTTGATCCGGCCGTGATCAACCCAAGCGGGTCAAACTTTGGTTGTTCGACAGCCGGCACACTTACGCAGGCCGGCGGACTGGCCGCGGTATGCAACGTGAGCCCGCGCGGCACGCTGCGCGTCGCGGCATTCGGAGCGGGGACGATGACCGGTTCCGGGAGTATTCTGAAGGTGACTTTCGCGACCACCGCAGGAGCCTCGCCGGGCAACATCTCACCGCTGACATTCGCGAGCGTTTCATTTTTCAACGACATCGGGACCGTACTTCCGTTTACGCAGCACGACGGACAGATCACGATCCTCGGACCTACCGCTGCCGGCGTCTCTGTCGGCGGAATGGTGATGAACGCTGCGGGCGATGCGGTTCCGAACGTCCGAGTCACACTGACGAACACCTCCGGCGTGACGCTCGCGGCCCGGTCGAACGGATTTGGCTATTACAGATTTGACGATGTTCGGGCGGGGGCGGATTATGTTATCTCCGCGTCGTCAAAGCGGTACCTTTTTGCTCCGCAGGTCATATCGGTAACCGACCAGCTGCTGAACGTCAATCTCGTCGCGTCGCCCTGACTCGCGGTGAGTGGAAGCGAATAGTTCGCCGCCCGGGTTCGCCCTAGCGGAGAGTTTGCTTTGACGTGCGAGATCAGTCTCCGGCGGCGGCGGTGGTTTCCTTGCCTGCCAGGTCCGTGAGCCAAGATCTGATGGCGTCGGCTTCCGGACGGGCGATGGGGTGGTCGCCGAAGCGGACCTGGTTGTATTTTTGGGTGATCAGGACGGCCTCGGGGTAGCCTGTGGCTTGGGCAAATTCGAGCGGTGTCTGATGCGTTTGGCGAACGATGCCTTTTTTGGCAAGGATGAACTGCATCCGCTCGTAAAATTCGATCGATGAGCCAACGGGTCGGTACGATAGACGATCGCGGAGCCTTCGCCACAATTTCCGCAGGTCGATGCGGCGATAGAGCCAGACCAATACAAATATCCCGGCGCCGATGCCGGCGATGATGCCAACGGCGTACCCGGCGGCGACAGCACTGGCGGCACCGCCCTTTTCACCGCGGACATCATTCCACCATTCGCCGACCGTGGCCTGCAAACGGGCCAGATAGCCGCCGGTCTTTGCCTGGTATTCGACAAACCCGTTGCGGACCGTGCGTGCCAGCGAACGCTGTCCCTGATTGTCAAATGCAACAAAATACTGGATCCAAACAGCGTCGAGAGCATCGAGATACTTACCCGCCCGAGCGAGAAATCCGGCGGAAACCCCATCGTTTGCCGCCGCCGGCGTCGGGTCGAACGGTACCCAAACGTTCTTTTTCGGAAAATAGACCTCGACCCACGCGTGGGCGTGCCTTTGGCGGACAAGGTACATACCGGCCGTTTCGTTGTATTCGCCATTGTGAAACCCGTTGACGACGCGTACCGCGATTCCCTGCGAACGCAGCATCACCGCCATCGCCGAGGCAAAATACTCGCAGTGGCCTTCCCTCACGCGAAAGAGGAAATCGGCAACCGGTTCCGGGCCGCCCGAACGCATTTCAAGCGAGTAGCCGTAGTTGTTACGGAGGTATGATTCGATCGCGACCGCCTTGTCATACCGGCTCTTAGCACCGCCGGCAACCGAGACGGCGAGTTCGTCGATTCGCCGGTCGTGTATTTCCGGCAGTTGGAGATAATCGCCCGTTTCGACCGCATACGCCTGGTTGTCCGAACGAAGTTCGTCGACGGTCGGCAGGCTGGTATCGGACAACACCTTGTAGCTGCTGCGTTCGAGGCTCGGTTGAAACGTGATTGCCCCATAACGGTCCTTGTACAAGGCCGAGAAATTGCCGTCGACGACAGCGACGGCCTTCGGAACGGCAAACAGGACCGGCGTCTCCAGCGGCTCGAGATAGACGGTCTGGACCAGCAGGTTTTCTTTGCCCGAGGCATAGTCGACCTGAATGACGCCGCGTTCGTCCGCCACGAACGGCTCATTTTGGCCGCGCTTTGAACGCGACCACTGGACATTGTCAAACGTGTCCATCGCCACCCCGCGAAAATAGAGTTCCGGAGCGGTGGCAGGGCCGCCGTCGATCTTGACGCGCATCACTACGGTATCGTTCTGCTGCAAACGGCCGGTGCCGCCGAGACGGACGGATTCGGAAAAACCGGTCGACGCCGAGAGCGGATTTTGCATCCCGCCCAAACCGGCTCCGCCCACCCGTGGCAGCACAAAAAAGAGCGGGATCGCGACGGCCGCAATTAACGCGATCAAAATAACGGCCGCCGTCGGCAAACGCCTCAGTTTGAGGACGAACGTCGGAGCCCGCGGGGATTCGCCTGATTCGGCAGTCTCACCGGATATTTTGACATCGACCTCGCTGGCCGTTTTTCGCATTTCGAAGGCGATCGCCGCACAGACCATCAAGAGCAGGTAGACGAGAAAAGACGACAGGTACATCAGGCTGATGCTCAGGCCCGCCGCGAGCAGAACCTCAAAAAACGACATCAGATACAGGAATATCCAATCGCGGTCCGATTTCTTCTGCAGGAGTTTGATTGCCGACAGTGTCAGGATCATCCTCGCCAAGATCCCGGCAATGATCGCCTCAGAACCGTAAAACCGGAGGTACCCAAGCTTAAACGCCAAATACGACACCGGCAGGGACAGGACGATCAACGCCGTTCCGATCCGCTCGGATATCAGCCACCGTGAGCCTTCGAGAAACCAGGCAGCGATCAACACCGCGATGAACCCCGCCGCCTCAAACACCCCGAACGTCCCGGTGACCCAAAGCGATACAAAACCGCAAAAAACGGCCGCGTAGGAAATAGATCTGAAAAATGTCTCAAAGTTCATCGGCAACACGTCTGACGGTTAATTATATCGTTTTGAACTGCGAAGGTTGCAACAATTTCGCTCGGATCGGGCAGACGACGTTTTTAACTCGCTTCTCCTGATAACTGCGGCGGCCACGTTTTGATATATAATCGATGGAAATGACCGTCGAACCATCAATAGTCACGCACCCTAACGTTGCTTCGGTCCAGGAGATCCGGAGCCATTTTCCGGCACTCGAACGTGTGCACAACGGCATGCCGGTCGCCTACTTCGACGGCCCGGGCGGAACTCAGGTGCCGCGTTCCGTCGTCGAGGCGATGAACGACTACCTCTACAATCACAACGCTAACACGCACTGGGCGTTCCCGACGAGCAGCGAGACTGACGACATTATCTCCCGGTCGCGCGAGGCCGTTGCGGACTTTCTAAATGCTTCACCCGGTGAGATCGTTTTTGGCCAAAATATGACCACTCTCACGTTCCACCTGGCGAGAGCACTTGGACGTGGGTTTGAACCGGGCGACGAGATCGTCGTCACCGAACTCGATCATCACGCCAATGTCGATACGTGGCGGTCACTCGAAAAAGACCGCGGGATCGTCATCCGTGTGTTACCGATGAACACGGCGACGGGGCAACTCGAGTTGGATCAGTTGGCCGGCTTGCTCAACGGCAAGACCCGCCTTTTGGCGATCGGGGCGGCGTCAAATATCCTCGGCACTATCAGCGACGTAAAAGCCGCGTGTGCGATGGCAAGATCGGCCGGGGCGTTGAGCTTTGTCGATGCCGTACACTATGCCGCGCACGAGCTGGTCGACGTCCAAATGATCGGCTGCGACTTCCTGGCGTGCTCGGCGTACAAATTCTACGGGCCGCATATCGGTATCCTTTACGGCCGCAAGGAACTCCTGGATTCGATCGATTTTCCTAAACTGGTCCCAAGCCCCAACTATTCGCCTGAACGGGCAGAAACAGGCACGCAGAGCCACGAATCGATCGCAGGAGCGGCCGCGGCCATCGACTTTCTCGCTTCGCTTGCCGATCTAGGATCAAGACGCGAACGGCTGACCGAGGTGTTTGCGGAATTGCACCGCAGGCAGCACGAACTGATAACTAAATTGTGGGACGGGTTGAAAACGATCTCGGGTGTAACAGTTTACGGCCAGTCACCCAGTAGCCCGCGGACGTCAACCGTTTCGTTCACAGTGAAAGGCCATACCTCCGAGACGGTCGCCCGCCACCTGGCCGCAAATGCCGTCTTCGTGTCCGACGGAGATTTTTACGCCACAACCGTCGTCAAACGCCTCGGCGTCGACGGCGTCGTCCGCGCCGGATGTGCTTGTTATACGACAGTTGAAGAGGTCGAAAGACTTCTGGACTCTGTTCGTTCGATCGTATGAATTCAAAGTCGAAGCCAGTTGCTGAAACGACGTTTGCCGAGGCCGTTACGGATTTTCGGTCATTCCTTGACGAACTTGGCGAGTTGGAACCCATTATCTGGACCTTCGTCGAAGATGTGCTTTCCCGAAAAACAGATCGATATAAAACGAAGTTCTGGATAAAGCTTCCGGTCCCAGAGGAAAATGAGAAATTTGCAAGGGATATCTTCAAGGTCGCCCAAGAGCATAACCTTGGGATGGCCCTCACGGCCTACGCCAGGTGTAACGATGGTCTTTGCTGCACGATAATGATGCCAAAGGATGAAGAAGATGCTCAACATTCTATGATGTCCCCTGTTGGCATTCGATTCAGCCTGGTTAATGAAATGCCCGTTGCGACAGATGTCACTAGTCGATTTCGTTGGTGGTTAATGGGGTTACTTGTCTTCAGATATAGCCGCGGGAACTTTTTGGTGTATCTAAAATCAAAATCTGAACTTCTATAGACTCGACTTGTCCGTGAAACGAAAAAACCCGCTCAATTAAGAACGGGCTTTTTCGAATTAAATCCGGCGACTTCCTACTTTCCCACAACTGAAAGCTGCAGTATCATCGGCTCCAGTAGGCTTAACTTCCGTGTTCGGGATGGGAACGGGTGTGACCCTACCGACAATATCACCGGAAAACTGGTCGTATCGATCAAGACCAAAGGCCGACCGACACTAGAATTTTCAATCTTGATATCTGATAACTGAATACATGTAAAAATCCACTACTTGCGTTGCTTGAATTAAATTTGCTTGTCAACAAATTTTATGGTCAAGCCTTGGGACAATTAGTACTGGTCAACTTAATACATTACTGCACTTACATTTCCAGCCTATTACGTGGTGGTCTTCCACGAGTCTCACTGGCAAAACTAATCTTAGGTCTGGCTTCACGCTTAGATGCATTCAGCGTTTATCCATGCTCGACATAGCTACCGTGCGATACCGCTGGCGCGATAACACGTACACTAGAGGTCAATCCATCCCGGTCCTCTCGTACTAAGGACAGATTCCTTCAATTTTGCTACGCCCACACCAGATAGGGACCGAACTGTCTCGCGACGTTCTGAACCCAGCTCACGTACCA
>JAYVUD010000239.1:0-11591 GCA_043788335.1 Chloracidobacterium sp.
GTCGAGAACCCGGCACCGCCGCGGCCGCGAAGCGCCGATCTTTTGACCTCATCGATGATCTCCGCCGGCGACATTTTCAGCGCCTTTTCAAGCGACTTATAACCGCCCGTGTCGCGGTAGACCTTTAGCGTATGCCCATTTTCAATGTGCATCCGCTTTAACTGAAGAGGCTCACAGCCGATTGCTTTAATTTCCATAACTACAATAGCTTTTTGAATTCGTCGATCGTTAACCCGGCATCTTTAACGATTCATGTCCACCACATCCAAATACTCACTAAAAGCTTCCCGAAATTTATCCAGTGCTTCCGCCTTAGTGGTTCCCTGAGTCCAACATCCCGGCAAGACCGGACAAGAAATGCTGAAGCCTTCGTCTGTTTTCTGCAATACGACCTTGTAGAAAATAAACAACAATTGACATCACTGCGGGATGCTTTGAACAAAATTCGCCGCAATACTATTTACATTACAATCTTCAAATATCTTGCCTGCCTTCTCAACCGACATATCTTTGAGTCGATAGCTCACGTGTCAACAAGAGCTCAAAACTACGTATTTTCAACGTCAAGCCCTTACTTACGTGCGGGCTACTGACACGCGTCCAATATCTGGTCGACCTTATCGATCGTCAGGTCCTCGTGATAATCAAACCCGATCTGCATCATCGGCGCGGTGCCGCAGCTACCGAGGCACTCGACACGCGAGATGGTAAATTTGCCGTCCTCGGTCGTCTCGCCCGCGTGGATGCCGAGCTTCGAGCAGACGTGCTCGGTGATGTCCGGCTCGCCCATGATCCTGCACGACAGGGTCTTGCAGATCTGGATATGATGGCGGCCGACGGGACGCATATTGAGCATCGAGTAGAATGTTGCCGTCTCCCAAACATCCGTCACCTCGAGGTTTAGAAATTTCGCAAGGAAATTCGCACCTGCGTTATCGACGTGGCCACGCTCACGTTGTACGACGAAAAGCAACGGTATCAACGCCGAACGCGTCCGGTCAGCCGGGTATTTTTTGAGATGCGAGAGCATCTCCTCGACTACCGCGGGCGAAAACTCGGCGACCTCGTCCGAAACGACGATCGTATCAGTGTAACTTGTTGGTGTAGCTGCTGCCATGTACTTTAGTGAACTCCCTCCTCGAGAACTCCCACCCGCTGTTCCAGAGTATCTATACGCTGACTGTCCTTGATCGCCATTGCTCCAACGTCGTTGAATTGGCCGCTCAAGGTCCTAACATCGGTTCTGAGTCGGCCGAGATCGACCTCCACACGACCGTGCCGGGCGTCCATTCGATCGAACTTGGCATCGATCGAATCGAACTTAGAATCGATTAAGTCGAACTTGGCGTCCATTCGATCGAACTTGGCCTCCATCGAATCGACCTTATACGTGGTCGTCCTGACCTCAGACGCCAACCCGTCAACCTTCTTGATGACGGTTTCGATCAGCTTTGTGATGTTCGTCTTGAACTCGCTATCAAGTATCTCTGCTGCCATAAACGCCACTATCGATCGATCTCTCCCAAAACAATATCAAGACTGCCGATGATCGCGACCACATCTGCGATCATTTCGCCCTCGGCCATAACGGGTAGAGCCGAGAGGTTGACGAAGCTCGGACCGCGAAAATGTACGCGTTCCGGTTTCGGTCCGCCGTTCGATTTCATATAAACGCCGAGTTCGCCCTTTGAAGCCTCGATCGCGTGATAGACCTCGCCCGGCGGGACGTTGAAGCCCTCGGCGACGATCAGGAAATGGTGGATGAGCGAGTCCATATGCTTGCGCATATCGTCGCGGTCGGGCAGCACGACCTTGGGTGCATCGGCTTTGATCGGGCCCGGTTTCAGGCGGTCCAGTGCCTGGCGAACGATCTTGTACGATTCGAGACATTCGCGCATACGGACCTTGAAACGCGACCAGACGTCGCCGTCCCGCTCGACCGGAATATCAAAATCGTAGGTCTCGTAACCCGAATATGGCGTGTCTCTGCGAAGGTCAAGGTCGACGCCGCTACCGCGCAAACTCGGGCCGGTAACGCCCCAATCGATCGCATCCTCGCCTGAGATGATTCCGATCCCCTTGGTCCGGCTTTGCCAAATAGTATTTCCGGTGACGAGCGTATCGAACGTATTCATCGCCTCCGGAAAATCTCGCATAAACTGGTTACACTTATATTCGAAACCTGCCGGCAGATCCATCATCAGGCCGCCGATGCGAAAATAGCTCGGCGTCATGCGGCCGCCGGACGCGGCCTCGATCAAATTGAGTATCTTTTCGCGTTCGCGGAAACAGAAAAAGAATACCGACATCGCTCCGAGATCAAGACAGTGCGTGCCGAGCCAGACCATGTGCGACGCGATACGCTGGAGTTCGCACATCAGGACCCGGATGACCTGTGCTCGTTCCGGTATCTCGATCTGCAGCAATTTCTCGGCTGCCATCACGTACGCGAGGTTATTGCCGAGCGGATTGATGTAATCCATCCGGTCGGTGATGACGATGCCCTGCTGATATTTCTTGTACTCAAAGAGCTTCTCCATACCGGTATGGAGATAGCCGATATCCGGAATTGCCTTGATGACGAGTTCGCCGTCGAGCCGCAGATCGAGCCGGAGCACGCCGTGCGTGGACGGATGCTGCGGGCCCATCGACAGAGTCATCTGAGACTCGAGTGCCTGGTCGAGCACCTCGAACTGGCTATGAATATTTTCTACTGCAACGCTCATATTGATCGCGTACTAGTTCATGCTGTACGGCTCATAGCCGCGCAGCGGGTAATCTTTTCTTAGTGCATGTCCGTCGAAATCCGACGGCAGCAAAATTCGCCTAAGATCCGGATGGCCTTCAAATATGATGCCCACCAGATCATAGGTCTCGCGCTCGTGCCACTCGGCAGTTCGCCAGACGGATGTGACACTTTCGACCTTGGGGTCGTCGTCGCTAAGCAGAACCTTGAGCCTAAGCCGCTGGTGGTGCGTGGTGCTGAACAGATGATAATTGACCTCAAACCGGGGATCTTCCTCGGGGCCGCGGTCGGCTCCGCAAAGATCAGCGAGCATGTTAAAGCCCAACTCACTCTTAAAGTGCTCGCAGACGTCAACGATCGATTCGCGTGGTATCGTTATCGTAACCTCGCCAAGAGCATCCTTGACATCCGAGACCCAGGATCCGTTCTTGCTTTTTAGATTATCGACGAAATCTTGCAGTGATACCATAATTTAACTTTTATCTGGACCGGTTCCACCGGGCCGACCATTTCCCTTTCTCAACGTCATTACCAAACCATTTACCACGATAGATCGTTTTGCCATGATCTTTTATCGAGGCGGAATAGCCGGCTTTCATTATCTCGCCGGTTTTGATCTTGACCGCATATCCGTGCAGCGTCAGACGTCCGGTCGATCGAGAAAATGTGCCTTTAACATATTCCCGCCCCGCGTCATTGACGTCGGGCGAACTCCAGTCAAAATAACCGCCGATTCGGACCGATCGCGCGGCCAATGTCCGCTTAGTAATTCGCAGCCTGGCTTGCCAATGTGTCCCGCCGGTGTCGAGGCCCTCGACCGTCCAGGCACCCGCCCGCGGTGCGACCCATGATGCCTGTTGAGCAAAAGCGCCCGAACAAAGCAATAGGGCAATGGCACACACGGCCGGAAGGATGTTGGCAGTTCTCCTCATTATGACGAACGGCGACGCTCGTGCTTCGACGGCACGGTGTACGGACGCGAGGTTTCGCCGGCAGCGACCTCGGTCTCGGTTTCCCTCTCCAATGCAGTTCCCTCGGTCACGGGCAACGTCCCCGGTACGATCGAAACTCGCGATTCTTCTTCGAATGTGTCGCGTCGATCCCTGAACGACTCTTTCATGATCTTGTCCTGCAGCATCGTGATCGCGTGGACGAGCATTTCAGGCCGCGGCGGACAGCCCGGTATGTAGATATCGACCGGAACGATCTTATCGACGCCCTGGACGATCGCGTAGTTGTCGAAAACGCCGCCTGAGGTCGCACAAGCTCCCATCGAGATCACCCATTTCGGTTCAGGCATCTGATCGTAAATGCGACGCAGCACCGGCGCCATCTTTCGCGATACGCGGCCCGACACGATCATGCAGTCGGCCTGTCGCGGCGACGCACGAAACGTTTCTGCTCCAAATCTGGAGATATCCTGCCTCGATGACGCCGTACCCATCATCTCGATGGCACAGCAAGCGAGGCCGAAGGTTGCCGGCCAGATGCTGTTCTTGCGCGCCCAATTGATAACAGCGTCAATATTGACGGTAACCACATCGGGCAGCGATTCAAATATTTTGGTTTCGATTCCCATAGACGTTACGCCGCTCTCTTCAATTCCCTGTTCTTACGGGCCAATTCCTTGATCTCAGCCTTGGCCTCGGCACGAGACTGGAGGCTCCAATCAAACACGCCCTTTTTCCAAACATATGCAAAGCCCACCACCAGCGTCGCCAAAAACGCGATTATTTCGACAAAGGCGATCGTGCCGTACGGAATGCCGCTGAGTTTTTCCTGCACCAACAGGCTTTTGAATGCAACCGCGAAAGGTACGATGAACAGGACTTCGATATCGAACAGGAGGAAGATGACGGCAACGGTGTAAAACTTGATCGAGTAGCGGTCGTGTGCTGATCCGACGGGGTCCTTGCCGCATTCGTAGGGCATCAATTTCGTGGCAGTTCGTTTTTTCGGACCAATAAGTTGGGTTACCACTAGCTGACTGGACGCGAATCCGACTGCGACCAGCAACATTAAGGCGATCGGGGCGTAATCCGATAGGTTAAATTCTGACATTCGATCCTCTGAAACCGGCGTCCGGAAACCGTGTGAACGGTTCGGGGTTTACCGCGGCATTTTACGACGAAATTGAGAAAAACGGCACAAGCTCAATCGTAAGTTAAGCCACCATTAGTGTCAAGGCAGTTCGCCGTCGTTAATTACAAGGTTTAACGTCGACCAACAAATTAACCCGTTGACCGCAAATAAGGCGTTATGTTAACTTTAGATAGGCAAGTTGTGCCGAAAAACCTCCATTTTTTTCCTCGCGTCTTTAGGTAATTACCAAAGTGATCTCTGGCTTTAACACAGATGTAGAATCCGGCGGCGTTGTATACCACATACAAACCGAGGACAAGGGTCTGTCGTCGAAGAAGATCATTTCGCTCGTCTATGTCGGCGGCACTATTCTCGCGAGCAAACGAGCGTCATACGACGATCTCGATGCCGCCAATTTCGATGAAAAGGTCGTCGCCGAACGCCTGCAAAAGCAACATCGCCTGATCTGCGCGGCTATCAAGGCCGGCCGTATAAACGAACTAAAGGAAATGACGGCAAAGGCCGCGGCCGTGAGAAATGGGTCGGCCGCTATACCGCCGACGGAACCCACGATCACCGAAGTCCCGGTCGCAGCACCCGAAGTTTTCACGGTTGCTCCGGCAGCCGAGGTTTTTGATGCTGCAAATGCATTGCCGAACGCCGTTCCGGAATCCCCGACTCAATCGTACGTGACGAATCCGGCCGAAACCGAGAGCTTTGACATTCCTCTTACCGAACTATTTGATGTCGAACCCATTTACGAAGCCGTCAGCATCGTCGAGGACGAAGAGGTGTTCCCGGCCGAGGCAGTCGAGGTCGTCAGCGAACTCTCGGGCCGTGAACGTCCGTCGAACGAGAAATTGGGCGTGGAACTGCTCGGTGATTTCAAATTCAAGGGCGGCGACCGCCAAACCGTCAATATTATGGTCTGCCGCGGAACCGGCCGCAAGGTCGTCCCCGGAGCCCAGATAATGATAAAGGTGCTCGGATCGAGCTTTCGTCCAGTCATCTTTCACGCGAAATCCGACGCCAATGGTCTGGCAAAGATCCACCTTCAACTGCCCCACTTTCAGGCAGGCCGAGCGGCACTGTTGATAAGAGCGATGGACCTCGGCGAAGAGATCGAACTGCGCCGCGTGGTTATGCCGGGCTGATCTGGGTTCTCGGATCGCAAATTTGAATTTTGTCGCGTCAACGGTCAAAATTGACCCAATGCCCGATGTTAAAATAATCCTCAACGGCGAGTCCCGCACCATCCCCGGCGAGATCGATATCGATCGTCTCCTGGAACACTTCGAGCTTCCGAAACAACGCGTCGCCATCGAACTCAACAAAGCGGTCGTCCGCCGCACCGACTGGCCGACAACGCTCGTCCGCGAAGGCGATCGACTCGAGGTTGTCCATTTCGTCGGCGGCGGGTAAAAGTTTGGCCACAGAGGGCACAGGGATTTCATTTCGCGGTCACACCGCTCGTTCACAGATCAAAACTATTCGCATGCTCATTCCCGTCGCCGTTCGTAGTGACCTCTGTGGCGAGTCTTCCGTACTTTGCGTTCTCAGCCGCTTTGCGTGAAAATTGATTTAACGCTATGTCAGACACATTTTCACTCGCAGGCACAACATTTTCTTCGCGTTTGATCATCGGTACGGGCAAATATCGTTCGTACGATGAAATGAAGGCTGCACATCTGGCCTCGGGGGCCGAGATGGTGACGGTCGCGGTCAATCGCGTCCCGCTCGACCATTCGTCGGAATCGTTTCTCGATCACCTCGACCCCAAGATGAAGATCCTGCCGAACACGGCCGGATGCTACGACGCCGATCATGCAGTCCGCACCGCTCGGCTCGCCCGCGAGGCTCTCGAGACCGACTGGATCAAACTCGAGGTCATTGGCGACCCCGTCACGCTACTGCCCGATAACGAGCAAACGCTGGCGGCAGCCAAGATATTGGTAAAAGAGGGCTTCAACGTCCTGCCGTATTTCACCGACGACCTGATAATGGCCAAAAAGCTGCTCGCCGCCGGTTGTCCGGCCGTGATGCCGCTTGCCGCCCCGATCGGTTCGGGAATGGGCGTACAAAACCCGTCAAACCTGCGAATAATGCGAGAACAACTTCCCGAAGCGATCATAATCGTCGACGCCGGCGTCGGTGTGCCGTCGGACGCCGCCATCGCTATGGAACTCGGTGCGGACGCTATATTAATGAACACCGCCATTGCCGAGGCACGCGACGCCGCCGCGATGGCGACCGCTATGAACTTCGCGGTCCGGGCGGGCCGTCTTAGTTATCTCGCCGGGCGCATGCCGAAACGCCTGTACGCATCTGCCTCGAGCCCGATCGCGGGGGCGATAAAATAACGTGTCAGTAGCCCGCACGTGAGTAAGGGCCCCGTAATAATGATCGTCACGATACTCTTTTTCGGAGCCACAGCTAGTGCCGTCGGCAAACGCCGGTTCGACATCGATCTGCCCGAAGGGGCGACCGTAGAAAATGCATTCGAAAAGGTGAAAAGCGATTTCCCGGCACTCAGGAACCAGAAACTCTTGCTGTCGATCAACCAAACCTACGCCGCCGGAGATGAGATCATCGGCGACGGCGATGAACTGGCGATTTTTACCGCAGTTTCTGGCGGATAGACCCAGATGAACTTCTTCGAACTCACAACCGAACCCATCGACATTACGGCCATCTCGCGCTGCGTGGTACCGCCCGAGTGCGGGGCGACGGTGACGCTTGACGGTTACGCCCGGCGATTTACCAAAGACAAAGCGACCGGAAACATCCGCGAAACGGAGTATCTCGAATACGAAGCCTACGAACCGATGGCGCTGAAGGAAATGGAAAAACTCGTTACCGCTGCCAAACGGCAGTTCGAGATATCCAACGTCGGCATCGTCCATCGTCTGGGCAAACTCAACATCGGCGAAACGAGCGTCGTCATCTCGGTCGCCGCACCGCACCGCAAAGCCGCCTTTGCCGCCTGCGAATGGCTCATCGTGGAACTCAAACGCACCGTTCCTATCTTCAAGAAAGAGGTCTACGCGGACGGCGAACGCTGGGTCGAAGGCGAGAATTTGTAAGGTAGATTTCACAAGAATGTTACCCCGATTCTTGTTTGCGGTATCAAACTAGAATATTATTTCAATTTCAGGCAAATTACCGATCCAAAGCAGGACACCTCCGAGAATGGGCGTCTTGACTCGTTCGTTTCATCATCTAAAGGAGAAATTTATGCGTAGACTTTTGTTTTCGTTAGTGGCGAGCTTGTTTCTGATAGGAACGGCTCTTGGACAGTCGCAGTCGACCACCGGCAACATCGAGGGACGGGTCGTTGACCCGAACGGTGCGGCGGTTCCGGGCATCGCGGTTACGGTAAAGAACCAGGACACCGGCCTAGCAAAAAGTGCGTCGAGCGACAGTTCCGGCAACTACCAGTTTATCATGCTGCCGCCCGGCAACTACACGGTGGACGCGGCACCGGCAAAAGGTTTCTCCGGAACAAAATATGAGAACGTCAGGGTCACGGTCGGAGCCAAGACCAATCTGGACGTGATCATGCGGGTGGGTGCGACGGTCAACGTGGTCGACGTCAGGGCCGAGGGACAGTCGGTCGAGCTTACGCGGACGTCGCTGTCGACGACCATCGACGAAACGCGGGTCAACAATCTGCCGACCAATGGCCGTAATTTTTTGGATTTCGCAGCTCTCACGCCGGGCATCGTGAAAGATCCGACACGTGCCGGCGATCTGGCTGTCGGCGGCCAGAAAGGTACGCTGAACAGCATCCAGATCGACGGTGTTAGTAGCGATAATACGTTTTTTGGCCAATCCTCGGGCCGCGTCGGTTCGGGCCGTGCTCCGTCGCAATTTTCAATAGACACCGTGCAGGAGTTTCAGGTCAACCAAAACGGATTCTCAGCCGAATATGGGCGTGCCGCCGGTGCCGTAATAAACGTCGTCACCAAATCGGGCAAAAATCACTTTTTCGGCAGTGCCTTTGAGTATTTTCGTGACGAATCGCTCAACGCACGCAACACTAATCTCGTGACTGCAAACCGGGCACGTCCGTCCGGACAGATCAACCAGTTCGGCGGCACCGTCGGCGGTCCGATCAAAAAAGACAGGGCGTTTTTCTTTGGTGCGTACGAGGGACAGCGTTCGAAACTGCCAAATCCGGTCATCCTCAATTCCCTGCCATTCGCACCGGCCAACGTGCAAGCGTTTCTAGCACCAAAAGCGGCTTCCTATGATGTGAGCCGCCAGCAGGACACCTATCTGCTCAAGACCGATTTCATAGTCAATGATCGTAACCTCGTTTGGGTCCGGTTCAACCAGCAGAATTTTACCGGAACCAACCTCGAAAATGGCGGCAGCCTAAGTTCGGTCGAACATACGGGAAATAGCAATGTAACCACGAGTTCGATCACGGGCGACTGGACAGCGACAATAAACGCCAACTGGTCCAACGAATTTCGCTACCAGTTCTCACGT
Source organism: Chloracidobacterium sp. (assembly GCA_043788335.1). Lineage (GTDB taxonomy): Bacteria > Acidobacteriota > Blastocatellia > Pyrinomonadales > Pyrinomonadaceae > OLB17. The sequence continues at coordinate 9,323 of JAYVUD010000239.1, forward strand.
GACCGCGAGCCCGGTTTTTCAAACTCAAACAGCCCAGAGGCGACGTTCTCAGCCTCCGCCGGTGGAATTACGGACGGAACCTTCAGCATCGGCCGCAACAATTTCAGCCCGCGTGAGACGACCATTACACGCAATCAGATCGTCAACAACCAAACCTACGTATTGGGTAACCACACCCTTAAATATGGCGTCGACTTGTTGTTCGACAAGATATTCAACTTCTTCCCCGGCCTGTTCGCTGGTTCGTATACATTTACCAACTACACAGCACTTTCAAACCAGTTAGCCACGCCGGGCACTCAGTTTGCGTCGCGGTATCGTCAGAGTTTTGCGGGAGCCGGCACGACCGGCGGAACGACTAACCCGAATAACAGCGAATATGGCTTTTTCATTCAGGACGACTCGAAAGCGGCTCCGAGATTGACGTTGAATTTTGGCTTGAGATACGACTATCAGTCGATCGCAAAACCGCTGATTCAAAACACAAATGCGGCATTGCTCGCGGCCGGTTTCGACACGAGTTTTCAGCCGAAGGACAAGAATAATTTCGCTCCACGCATCGGCTTTAGCTACGCGTTCGACGACAAGACGGTACTTCGTGGCGGCTACGGCATCTATTATGCACGCACGCCCGCGATCATGACCGGAACCGCTCATTCGCAAAACGGTATCCAGGTCATCGCGATCGACATTAACTGTGTCACGTCGCCGGCCATCTGCCCGCTGTACCCAAATGTTTTTTCGGCCGTCCCGACCGGAGCAACTCTGGCACCGATCAATCTTTATCTTTTTGATCGAAAGTACCAGCAACCGTTTACCCAACAGGCACGGATCCAATTTGAACGTGAGATCTTCAAAAACACAACCTTCTCGGTCCAGTACACTCTGTTTAAGGGACAGGACCTCAGCCGTACGCGTAACGCAAACCTTACGACGCCGGTTGCGACGACCTATCCCGTCTTTGAGGCCAATGGCACCGCCACCGGTCAGAATCTCACCGTAAATCGATTTGCGGGGGTTGGATATGCAGGGCCGCGGATCGCCGGCTTTACACGTATTAGCTTGTTTGAGAGCACCGCGAGATCGCTGTACCAAGGTTTGAGCGTCGAGCTAAATCGCCGATTTTCGAACAACTGGCAGTTCAGCACCAGTTACACGTTTTCTAACGCAAAGGATAACAAACCGGATCAGACGTCGGTCGTCGTGGGCGCCGATGACGGCAAGCTTGCCGAAAACAACTTTGACCTGAGCGGCGAATATGGCCGTTCGGACCTCGACATGCGGCACCGGTTTGTTTTCAGCTCGGTTTATCAGACCGGCACCTTCAAATACAGTGAAAACAAGGTCGCACGGGCGTTGCTCAGCGATTACGAAGTGACCGGAATTTTGCAGGCTCAGTCTGGGATTGCTTACTCGGCGATCGTCAGCGGTGATCCCAACGGCGACGGTAACACGTCGACCGACCGTGTACCGGGCACGCTCAGAAACCAGTTTTCGACGCCGGCCGCGTACATTGTCGACCTCCGGATCGGACGCAAGATCCGGTTCGGCGAACGATATCGCATTTCGCTCTTTGCCGAGGCTTTCAACCTCTTAAACAGGTCCAATGTGATTTCGGTCAACAATACGCAGTACGCGTTCAGTTCGACCCTCGGACGCTTTACGAAAACGACAAACTTTCAGACGCCGAGACAATTCTTTTCGGGTTCGCCGTCGTTTTCGTTAAACAACTCAAGCTACAATCGCGAACTCCAACTCGGGATACGTTTTGATTTCTAGTTCCGGACAACAAATTGTCGGGCGGGGTGGGTGTTAAAGCCCGCCCCTTTTTTTATTTCGACAATAGTTTCAGTGCACGTTTCAGACCGGTTTCGATAATTCCTCAAACGCTATAATGACAGCCTCGTCGAACAAAATATCGAGTTGGGCGTTTGCTCCGCGGAGACCCGCACCGACCTTGACCGCCCACTCGATGTACTCGACGCGACGGCGGTGGTCCCAGTGCTCTGCCGGGCTCGCGATCACATCGCGGACATTGCTGATCTTGTCGGCTATCTTGATAGTCCGTGCTCCCCGTGACAGATGCGGGGCGTGCTCGATCTGCAGCCGTTTTCGCTCGGATTTCGGCAGATCTTTGTCGTCGGACACCTCCAACACGTAGCTGGCGACCGTCTTGCCGAATCTGCTTTCGATCTCATCGGCCGTTACGCCGCAATCTTCGACGGTGTCGTGCAGTAGCGCGGCTATCAAGATCTCGATGTCATCGACC
>JAYVUD010000240.1:0-6806 GCA_043788335.1 Chloracidobacterium sp.
ACGCCGTTAGCGGTTTGATTGCCGATATTCTTAACGGTTGTCGTGTACTGATAGGGCGATTCGACCAGCGGCGTTTGGGACCCTTGCCACGGCCGAACTTCAAGGTTTGGAGCCGGCGGCGGAACGGCAAACGCTGAGGATGCGGTCAAACCAATTGCGACGGTTACGATAAAAAGCGATAGAGCGGTAATGCTCCGAATTGAAATGTTCTTCATGTCAGTCTCCCGATTTTTTTAAGTTTACAAGCTCACGCGTGTGCTATACGTTAGAGAACGCCCGTTACCGGATCGCTTGCACACTTTCTCGAGAATTCTGCAAAATCCAGTCAAACTGTCTAATTGATGCCGCGAGTTATTTCGGAGTGCGGCTGCGTGATGTAAGCTGCTAAATGGTGTGAGAGTCAGTGATCAAAAAGACAAAATTGCGATGATTGTTTGGCGCGGGGATGTTAGCTTTATGGACAAGTTTTTCAGAGTTCCTAACGGAAGTATCAAATTGATACTTGCCTCGGCGGCGTGTTTCCTGGTTCTACTTCTTTTTGCCGATCGCGGTTTTGCTCAAACGGGGCCCGTGACGCGGCAAGAGACGCTGCGGGGTTCGATCACGCCGGAACGCGAGTGGTGGGATGTGCTGCATTATGACCTGTCAGTTCAATTCATGCCGGAAACGCGTTCGATCAAGGGGTCAAACACGATCACATTCAAGACCCTCAAACCCGGAAGCAGGATGCAGATCGATCTGCAGACTCCGCTGAATATCACAAAGGTAGTTCACGGCAGCGAAGAGCTTAAATTCGAACGCGAGGGCAATGTATTTTGGGTCACATTTGCCAAAGAGATTCCGGCCGGTGTCGAGGACAAGATCGAGATATCATATGGCGGGCGGCCGACGGTCGCGACAAATCCGCCGTGGACGGGCGGCGTTTCGTGGGGTCACGACGATCTGGGCAATTGGTATATCAACACTACGTGCCAAGGCGTCGGAGCGAGTATCTGGTGGCCAAACAAGGACATCGGATATGACGAGCCGGACCGCGGCATGAACATCAATATCACCGTCCCGGACGATCTGGTCGATGTCTCGAACGGCCGGCTGAAAGGCGTCGATCACGATGTCGCGGCCAAGACCAAGACCTTTCACTGGGTCGTCACAAATCCGATCAATAACTACGGCGTAAACGCGAACATCGGCAACTATGTGAACTGGTCCGAGAAATATGAGGGGCTCGGCGGAACACTCGACATCAATTATTGGGTTCTGCCGCATCAGAAAGAAGCGGCGATGAACACGTTTAAAGAGGTGCCGAGAATGCTAAAGGCATTTGAATACTGGTTCGGCAAATATCCGTGGTATGAGGACGGATACAAACTGGTGGCGGTCTCATATCCGGGAATGGAGCATCAGAGCTCGGTGACCTATGGCAACTACTTTCGCAACGGTTACCGCGGCCGCGATGTGAGCTTTACGGGCATCGGGTATAAATTCGATTTCATCATCGTCCACGAATCGGGCCACGAATGGTTTGGCAATAACATTTCGATGAAGGACGCCGCCGATATGTGGATCCACGAGGGATTTACCAATTACTCGGAAAATCTCTTTGTGGAATATTACTGGGGGAAACAGAGCGGTTCGGATTACGTCATCGGCAGCCGCAAAAACATTCGCAATGACGCGCCCATCATCGGCACGTACGGCTCCAACCGCGAAGGCTCGGGCGATATGTATTATAAGGGCGGAAATCTCCTGCATACTATCCGCCAGATCGTTGGCGACGATGCAAAATGGCGGTCCATCCTGCAGGGGCTCAACAAAGATTTCTGGCATCAGACGGTCACGACGCAACAAGTCGAATCGTACGTGTCACAGCACGCCGGCATCGATCTGAGTAAGGTTTTTGATCAGTATCTGCGCAGCACGACGATACCGCTCTTTCAATACAGGATCGAGGGCGGCAAACTGTCGTTTAAGTATGACAAGGTCGTCAGCGGTTTTGCCATGCCGCTTCGGGTCTCAGTAAATGGAAAGGAGATCGTGATAACGCCGACCGAGACGATGCAGTCGATGTCGTTCCCCGCGGATATTACGACCGTCGAGGTCAACCGCAATTATTATGTCGACGCCGAAAAACTCAATTGAGCGTCAGGTGTTGAACTAAATTTGATCTAGTCGGTCGGCCGAACCTCCGTGCAACCCGAGCACGGAGGTTTTTGGTCGGCACCCAGTTTCTGGATTGGAATTGGCAGCCAAAATTTCGACAAGTGTGTCCGGCACGTATTGAGGCAGGAACAATATGACGTACAGTTTAGCGAAACAGATCACTTCGATCTTTACTGTCACAATATGTTACTTATGTCAAAAACTACATCGGTGGTATGAAGTGCGGAGTGTGACATGAACGAGTTAAATGTAAGAGTAAATGTTACGCAAGGCGGCCGGATCGTGATTCCGGCGGAGATGCGAAAATACATGGGCATCGAGATCGGTGAATACGTAACCTTATCGTTGAAAGATGACTCGGTGATTATCTCGACCAGCAAAAACTCACTTTTGAGAATTCAGAAATTGGCACAGACGGTTGCGAAGGGCGAAATTTAGGTTGTAGACGAGTTGATCGGCGATCGGCGCAAAGAGCTAGATTTTATGTGATAAAATTAGGCTGAGGTAAATAGTATGGCTCAAACCGAAGTTCAAAAGCTTCAAAATCTTGAAGCATTTATGGGACAACGCTTTTCGTTTTTTCTAAAAGATATTACGGACGAGCATTTTGAGCAGATATGTCGAAAAAACCGCGATTTCAAGATCGAACAAACCGCAAAAGGAGAGCTGATTCTTATGTCGCCAACTTTACCAGACTCGGGATGGCGAAATAGCGATCTAAACACGGATGTTAATATTTGGAACAGGAAATCACGTGCCGGGGTCGTTTTTGACTCGTCGACTTATTTTACATTGCCGAACGGGGCACGACGTTCACCTGATGTAACCTGGATAAAGCGTGAAAAATGGGAGAGTTTAACAAGAGAACTTCGTGAAACAGTTTCACGGATCATACCGGATTTTGTGATCGAACTTCGATCTGCGAACGATCCGCTAAAGACATTGCAAGCGAAGATGTCGGAATATATCGAAAATGGAGTGCAACTTGGCTGGTTGATCGACCCTAAGACTCGCAAAGTCTATATTTACCGGGCAAATCGCGAAGTCGAAGTTTTAAGCGATCCTGAAACTCTTTTTGGCGAAAATGTGCTGATCGGATTCGAGCTAAATGTCCGCGAGATCTGGTGAACGTTTGACTCTGTTTCGCCAAGCCGATAAAATCAAGTCTTTTAGACGTGGTGAGTTATTGCGACTTGCGGCCACGTAAAATAATCCGCTAAACAGCGAGAGTTCGTCTCATAGGAATCATCGAAACTCTGTGCTGATATGGCACAGGGTTTTTTAATTGCTGATGGTACCATCGGAAGTAAAACTTAAGATCGATTACGTCAATGATGACTATCGTAAGATTATTCTTCGTCGGGCGACACGAATGATCGGCGGGCAGTTAGTTATCAGTTTTTTGTCGCTTTTCGTGTTATACGTCGTAGCTTCGCATTTTATTACTGAGAACCTGCCGCAGGGGTTCAGGATTTTCGCCGCTGTTTTCATTTTCGCTTTCCCGGTCCTTCAGACTGGTTGGTGGTTTCGCCATTATTTAAATCTTTTGAAAAATGCCAATTCGAAGTACAACGGAGAAAACCTGGTGTTTTCTGAAAATGGAGTGAGTCAAATTGGAAATCGTCGGACGGCGAAATACGAATGGAGCAGATACAGCGCTGCGGCGGAATATCCGGACAGTTTTATGCTGTTACCGAATCCTGACAATTCTGAAAAAAACGTGCTCCTGATACCAAAGCGTTGGTTTGAATCCGAGGAACAAATCGGCATGTTTAAGGATATTGTCGAGAAGTGTCTGGTTAAAAAAAAGGGCGAACGTTCTCCTCAAATCGATAATTAGCAATGAGTTCATTTTTAGATATATTAAAAGAAAAGATCATCGTCTTTGACGGCGCGATGGGTAGCAATCTGCAGTCTCTGGATTTGACGATCGACGACTGGGGCGGGCCGAATTTTGAGAATTGTTCGGAAAATCTGCTGTACACGCGGCCTGACGCGATCGAGACGGTGCACCGGAGCTTTTTGGATGTCGGGTGCGACGTGATCGAGACGAACAGTTTCGGCGGGAGCGAAGTCGTGCTGACGGAGTTTGGCATTGCGGACAAGACATACGACGTCAACAAAAAGGCCGCGGAACTGGCAAAGCGCCTGGCGAACGACTATTCGACCTACGATAAACCCCGTTTTGTCGCGGGTTCGATCGGGCCGGGCACCAAATTACCGACGCTCGGGCATATTACCTACAACGATCTCAAACGAGCGTACGGCGAACAGGTACGCGGGCTGTATGACGGCGGCGCCGACATAATGATGGTCGAGACGTGCCAAGATCTGCTGCAGACCAAGGCGGCGCTCGCGGCGATCTTTGAGTTTTTTGAACAGCAGCGGATCAAACTGCCGGTGATCGCGTCGGTCACGATCGAGATCTTTGGGACGATGCTCAACGGTACGGAGATCGGTGCGGCGTTGACCGCGCTTGAGCCGTTTCCGATCGACGTCATCGGTATGAACTGCGGCACCGGGCCGAAGCATATGACCGACAGTTTTCGGTATCTGTGTGAAAATTCGCCGATCGCGGTCAGCGTGCTGCCGAACGCCGGTTTGCCCGAGGTCAAGGACGGTAAGCAGCATTATGACGAGACGCCGGAGAGCTTTGCGGCACAGGTCGAGCATTTTGCCAAAGATTTTGGCGCGAATATCGTCGGCGGATGCTGCGGCACCTCGCCCGAGCATTTGCGGCAGGTCGTCGAGCGGATGAGCGGCCTTTCGCCGAAAGACCGTCATGCGAATCTGGCGCCGTCGGCGTCGTCCATATATTTTCAGCAGCCGTATACGCAGGACGCTTCGTTCCTGATCGTCGGCGAGCGCGTTAACGCCTCGGGGTCGAAAAAGATGCGTGATCTGCTCGACGCTGAGGACTGGGACGGCTTGGTGAGCCTCGCCAAATCGCAGGAGCGTGAGGGCGCCCACATATTGGACGTCAACGTCGATTTCGTCGGCCGTGACGGCGTCGCCGATATGCACGAACTCGCCTCGCGGCTAGCGACGGCGGTCAAGATACCGCTGATGTTCGACTCGACCGAGTGGGAAAAGATGGAGGCGGGGCTCGAACACGCGGGCGGGAAATCGCTGCTCAATTCGACCAACTACGAGGACGGCGAAGAGCGGTTTTTGAAGGTGCTCGATCTCGCCCAACGCTTTGGTGCCGGCGTGGTCATCGGCCTGATCGACGAGGACGGGATGGCGCGTACTGCTGAAGATAAGCTACGCATCGCCCGTCGCGCGTACAAACAGGTGACCAGCGGAGAGCGGACACTCCTGTCCGCAACGGTCGACGCTTCGTCGGCCGTGGAAAACTCCGCGGCCGAAGTTTCGCCGGAGGAACCGGCGTTGCGGACAGGAGTGTCCGCGCTCCATCCGCATGATATTTTCTTCGATCCGCTCGCCCTTCCTATCTCTACTGGTATCGAAGAGGATCGTAAGAACGCTCTCGAAACGATCAATGCGATAAAGCAGATCAGGGCAGAAATGCCGGAAGCAAATATCATTCTCGGTGTTTCGAACATTTCGTTTGGCTTAAATCCCGCTGCTCGCGTCGTGCTCAACTCAGTGTTTCTGCACGATTGTGTCGACGCCGGTATGAACTCGGCGATCGTCAACGCGTCGAAGATATTGCCGTTGATGCGGTTTAGTGAACTCGAGATCGACACTGCCCGCAACCTGATCTACGACCGGCGGAAATTTGACGGCGACATCTGTACATATGATCCGCTCGGCGATTTTTCGAATATGTTTCAGGGCAAATCGGCTCAGTCGATCAAACCTGATATCTCAAATCTGCCGATCGAAGAAAAGCTCAAGCACCACATCATCGACGGCGAACGCATCGGCCTCGAAGATTCGCTCAAACTAGCGCTCGAAAAATATGCGCCGCTCGAGATCATCAACGACCTTCTGCTCGACGGCATGAAGACGGTCGGCGAACTGTTCGGCAGCGGCCAGATGCAGTTGCCGTTTGTGCTGCAATCGGCCGAGTCGATGAAGGCGGCGGTGAAATTCCTTGAACCGTTTATGGAAAAGGTCGAGGGGTCGAACAAGGGCGTGCTCGTGCTCGCGACCGTCAAGGGCGACGTGCACGACATCGGCAAAAATCTGGTCGACATCATTCTGACCAACAACGGCTACAAGGTCGTCAATCTCGGCATCAAACAGCCGATCGACGACATTCTGCGAGCGTGGGAGGAAACGGGCGGCGACGCGATCGGGATGAGCGGTTTGCTGGTCAAATCTACGCTCGTGATGCGTGACAATCTCGAATTAATGAACGAGCGGGGCATTAATGTGCCCGTGATCTTAGGCGGCGCGGCCCTTAATAGACGATACGTCGATGCCGATCTCGTGCCGCTTTATAACGGCAAACTTTACTACGCGCGCGATGCGTTCGATGGGTTGCACGCGATGGACGAACTGACTCAAGAGGATTTTAACGCAGAGAACGCAGAGGTCGCTGAGAAAGCAAAAGCGGCTGCGAGCAACGGGTCAGGACCACCTGCGGTAGCGGGTGGTTTAGCGGAATCAGTAGAAACCATAACTGACGCCGAAGACCTTGTCGGTGAGGATGCCAAACTTGGCACAGCCGCCGCTCG
>JAYVUD010000241.1:0-6665 GCA_043788335.1 Chloracidobacterium sp.
GTCTCGAGTTCTTTGTCCGTGGCGGGGTGTTTGGTGGCGGTAAACGGCGGCAAGCCGCTCCGAAGTTGTGGGCGGCAACGGAGAAGCAAGCTTCTCCGCAAATAGAGCGGCAAGCCGCGGGCCCAAGTAGAGCGGCAAGACGCGGGCCCAAATAGAGCGGCAAGCCGCTGGCCGAAATAGAGCGGCAAGCCGCGGGCCCAAATAGAGCGGCAAGCCGCGGGCCGGAATAGAGCGGCAGGCCGCTCCGCGCTTTGGCGAATGGGAAGCCGATACCATCATCGGCCGGCGGTGGGTCGGGTCGATCCTCTCGCTGGTCGAGTGGCGTTCGCTGTTGCGGCCTGCTGCAGAAGCTTGACAACAGATCGCCGGACACCCGCGCCGAGGCAAGCCATCGCCGTAACGTCTATATGCAAGCGGCCATGGCGAATCCGGATGAGCCTGAAATTGTCGATCTAATCGACGTTTACCCAATGAATAGAGCCCAAGAGCGGTTTGGGGAAAACTTTGGCCGGCGTGGTAAGATTACACTCAGATGAAATCGGACGTTCTCATTGTAAGATTGGGCTTTATTGCCATAATGCTGCTGCTCGGGTATGAATTGCACCCGCTCGAGAGCGTCAAGCATTTTTGGTTTGCCGAACTCGGGTTTGAGACCAAGCGGATACTGTCGGGAGTGCTCGGCGGTGTGACCGCCCTGATGATAATCGGGTTTGAGATCCGGGTGCGTCGTTCGTCGCTCAAGACGCTGATCGGGGCGGCGGTCGGGTCGATATTGGGCATTGCCGGTGCGTTCCTGATCGGAGTGCTGATATCTATTCAGAAAGAAGCAGCGGTGCCGGCTGAGACACAGACGTTTGCGACGATCGCTCTGGCGTTTTTTATGGGCTATGTCGGACTGATGGTCGGTGCGGCAAAGGGCGACTATCTCGATCTCTCGGCACTGGGCGGTATTTTCAGCGACAAAAACGTCAAGCGCGACTACAAGATACTCGACACGTCGGTTATCATCGACGGCCGCATTGCGGACGTTGCCGAGACGGGTTTTCTCGGCGGCACGATGATCATCCCGCATTTTATTTTGGCCGAACTCCAGCAGGTGGCCGACTCGGCCGATTCGTCCAAGCGGCAACGCGGCCGACGCGGGTTGGACATGCTCCAGCGTTTGCGGAACAACAGCAAGCTCGATATACAGATCGTCGAGACCGATTTCCCGGCGGTCAAGGAGGTCGATCTCAAGCTGATCGAGCTCGGTAAGCAGCTCGACGCGGTCATCGTGACCAACGATTTTAACCTCAACAAGGTATCGCAGCTTCGCGGCGTAATGGTGCTCAATATCAATGAGCTGGCCAACGCGCTCAAACCCGTCGTTTTGCCGGGCGAAGCGATGCGCGTCTTTATTCTAAAAGAGGGCAAGGAATACAACCAGGGCGTCGCGTACCTCGATGACGGCACGATGGTCGTTGTCGACAACGCCCGCCGCCTGATCGGCAAAACCGCCGACATTGCGGTCACCAGCGTGCTCCAGACCACCGCCGGCAAGATGATCTTTGGCCGCCTGTGGGAAGAAAAAGAAGAGAACGCGGATGTGAACGTCGGGATACACGATTCGCGGTCGATGGGTTTTCGTCGCGGAACGCGGGAACTGAGGCAGACCACCATTATCGAAGAGATTGACTAGACGAGGGTTTTGAGTTCCGGCTTTAGCTGGCAGGACGTTGGGTAAGATGCCAACTAAAGTTGGAACTCAGAACTCAAAACTCAAAACTTCATACTCGGAATGAACACAGCCATCATTTTAGCCGCGGGGAGCGGAAAGCGGTTTGATCCGGCTACGCCAAAGCAATTTCTCGAACTCAAAGGCAAATCGGTGATCATCCGCACGCTTGAGAAATTTCAGGCGAGCGGGAGCGTCGACGCAATGGTCGTGGTGGTTGGCGGCGGCGATGTTGAGGTGCTGCGGGATCTGGCGGTTGACGCGGGTATCAGCAAGTTACTTGCGGTCGTTGCCGGTGGCGACACGCGGGCGGCATCGATGCGGAATGGATTTGCGGCGGTCGATCCGGCATCGACGATCGTGTGCGTACACGACGGCGTGCGGCCGTTTGTGACCGTTGACGAGATCGACAGGACCATCGATGCGGCGGTGCATTTTGCGGCGGCGTGCCTGGTCGCTCCGGTAACGGATACGATCAAGACGGTCGAATATAATAAGATCACCGGTACCATCGACCGCTCGACGCTTCGCCGGGCATTGACGCCACAGGCGTTTCGGTACGGCATTTTGGAAAAGGCACTCGCCGGTGCCGATCTGTCCGAGTCAGTGACGGATGAATGCCTGCTCGTCGAAAACACGGGCGTTATGATAACAACGGTCGAAGGCAGCACGCGAAATATGAAGATCACGCACCGCGAGGACATTGCCCTCGCTGAGGCGTATTTGGCGGAGGGATGTTGATGGCTGATTTCCGTATCGGATCGGGCAGTGATGTGCACCGGCTGGTCGCCGGGAGGCCGCTGATAATCGGTGGCGTTGAGGTCGAATCTGATCTCGGGGCTGACGGGCATTCGGACGCGGATGTCTTGCTGCACGTGATCACGGACGCCGTGCTCGGTTCGCTCGCGCTCGGCGATATCGGTTCGCACTTTCCAAATACAGACGACCGATGGCGGGCGGCGTCGAGCCTGCAATTTCTACGGTACGCAGTCGACCTGATCGGGCAGAGGGGTTATGAGGTGGTCAATATTGATTCGACCGTGCACCTCGAGCAGCCGAAATTGCGAGAGCATATCGACGAGATGCGGACCCGGATCGCCAGTACGGCGGGCATCGATATTCACGCGGTCAGCGTAAAAGCCAAAACCGGCGAGGCCGTCGACGCCGTCGGCGAGAGCCGGGCTGTCCGTGCCGATGCAGTCGTTTTGATCAAGCGAGGTTGATCGATCGGTGAGCTCCTGGTTTTCTTTGCGGGCCTTGCCGCTTTGCGTGAGAAAACTGCGGTTCACGCAAAGACGCTAAGAACGCAAAGTAAGAGTAGAATCAGAGTAGTTGTCAGCTCGATCTGGCATTTTTGAGTCACGCCATGAGACCACAAGAAATAATCGCACGAAAACGCGACAAACACGCACTCACTGACCAAGAGATCGGCATCTTTGTCAATGGAATGACGACGGGCAATTGGGCCGATTATCAGATATCGGCGCTCGTGATGGCTATATTCCTGAACGGGTTCAATCAACGCGAGCAGGACTCGATCACGCGGGCGATGCTTAAATCGGGCACGATCATGGATTTCTCCGATATCGACGCCCCGAAAGCAGACAAACACTCGACCGGCGGTGTCGGCGACAAGACCTCGCTGATCATCGCACCGGTCGCCGCCGCGTGCGGCATCGCCGTTCCGATGGTCTCGGGCCGCGGCCTCGGCCACACGGGCGGTACGCTCGACAAGCTCGAATCAATTCCCGGCTACAACGTCAATCTCTCGTTCGAACGCCTGAAACAGGTCATCAGGAAATGCGGGTTCGGACTGATCGGCCAAACTGAGCAGGTCGCTCCGGCCGATAAAAAGCTCTACGCACTGCGTGATGCGACGGCGACGGTGCCGTATATCCCGCTGATCGTCGCGTCGATAATGTCCAAGAAACTCGCCGAGGGCCTGGACGCGCTCGTGCTCGACGTCAAGACGGGCTCGGGTGCGTTCATTCAGCAGTTCAGCGAGTCTGTGCGGCTTGCTGAGGCGATGTGCCGGACCGGGCGTGCGTTCAACGTAAATACCGTCGCGTTCATCACCGATATGAGTGAGCCGCTTGGGAAATGGGTCGGAAACGCGGTCGAGGCCTATGAGTGCATTAAGATCCTGCGCGGCGAGACCGAACCCGCGATGGCCGCGACGCGTCAACTCTCGGTCGAACTGACGGCCCAAATGATGATCCAATGCGGCATCGTCAAGACCAAAGAAAGTGCCGTTGCGATGATCGAAAAAGTGATCGGATCGGGCGAGGCTCTCGAACGGTTTCGGCAGAATATCGAGCTCCAGGATGGCGATCCGCGAGTTTGCGACGATCCGGAAATGCTGCTGGACGCAAGTCTCGTCGAGACCGCTGTGGCTGCCCGCGAGTCGGGATTTATCGACGGCATCGACACGTTCGCGGTTGGTTCCGCAATTTGCGAGATCGGCGGCGGCCGCGAAAAGGCCGAGGACTCGGTCGATCATGCACTGGGCTACGCTTGCGAAGCGAAACTCGGCGATTTTGTCCAAGCCGGCGAAACGATCGGCATCATTTACAGCCGCGACGCCGGACAGGCCGAGTCGATCTCAGCAAAATTGGCACACGCCTACACATTTAGCCCGGAGGACAATACGCACGCGCCTTCGTTGATCAAAGCGATCGTCGGAAACTGAACTTTCGTCTGCAAGAAGCGTGATGGGTATATCGCCGCTGAACGTCTGAAGGCGGGCAAGCAAAGCGGATCTGACGCGGCAGTCGGGCAGGCACGAAAGGAGCAGCTTTTGCGAAAAGGCTATCAAGTAGGGTCGACAGGGCAGGGTTTTACCTTGCCCTTTTTTCTAGATGTTTGTAATCTTATGTCGCGACCCAAGACTTTCGCCGACAGAGCATTATGAACATCAGACGTCTAAGTTTCGGTCTATTGGCCCTATTGGTCTTTCTACTCAGTTCGTCATGTGCGACCCGAACTGAGGCCCGGCGGACGGGCTGTACTATAAAGGTCGGCATCGTTTTCGACATCGGTGGCAAAAATGACCGCTCGTTCAACGCCTCGGCGTGGGAGGGTGTAAAGCGTGCCGAGCAGGATCTGCCGATCTGTCTCTATGACGTCGAACCGGGCAACCCGACATCGATCGAACCGGCGATGCGGGCGTTTGCGGAAAAGAATTTCGACCTGATCATCGGCATCGGTTTTGCTCAGGGCCCGATCATGAAGAGAGTTGCGACCGATTATCCGAATATTAAGTTTGCGATCGTCGATGGCGTGATCTTTGAGGACGATGATAAAACGCCGATGAAGAATGTGGCTTCGCTGGTGTTTCGCGAACATGAGGGTTCATATCTCGTCGGCATGATCGCCGCCTCGAAATCAAAGACCGGCGTGCTCGGGTTTGTCGGCGGTATGGACATTCCGCTGATCCACAAGTTTGAGACCGGTTACGCCGAAGGTGCCAGATCCATTAATCCGAACATCAAGGTCGTCGATAACTATGTCGGCGTTACGGATGGTGCCTGGAACAATCCCGGCAAGGGAAAAGAACTGTCGCTCGCGCAGATCGAAAAAGGAGCCGACGTCATTTTTACCGCCGCGGGGAACTCGGGCCTCGGAGCTTTCGACGCGGTCGAACAATACGGCCGTGATGAAAAGGGCGAGGCGAGAAAATTTGTCATCGGGGTCGATTCGAATCAGAATATGGTCAAGCCCGGTTTCGTATTGACGTCGATGGTCAAGCGGGTCGATAATTCGGTCTATGATGTCGTCAAAGAAGTGCTCGATGGCAAATTTGTCGGTGGATTTCATTCGTTTGGGCTCGACAAGGACGGCGTCGCCTACGCAATGGACAACAACAACAGCGGCCTCATCCCGCCGGATGTGATCGCCAAGGCCGAAGAAGCGAAAAGGAAGATCGTGGCAGGTGAAATTAAGGTGACCGACGCAATGGCGAAATAGGCCGACTTTATGCTCGCTGTACGAAACCGCATTGTCGTTCTAGGGTTGATCTTCGCGTCCGTTGGGCTTAGTGGCTGTAAGTTAGGTTGTGTTGAAAATGTCGATAACACTCTCCAACATGGTTGGCAGGGTATTTTCGACGTTCGAATTCAGCGAATTCCAGAAAGTTGTGCGACATTTGCGGCTGTGGCAGGCGCAAATTATGTGATTTCCTCCAGACGTGGCACTTTCGAAGACTGGAAGCAGATCGCCTCGATTCATTACGATGACCCGATTGACATTCCCAATGATGCTGTTGTCATTGTTAGTGAATACGTCGCATTTGCGTTTTTGGTCGATAAATATGTCATAACCACCGACAGCGGTGATACCTGGTCGATTTGGGGTGTCCAAACGGATCTGCCGGATTGGAAACGGCCGTCGGATCAATATTTTAACTGGGCCAAAATTGACCGAGTCGAAATGAAACAAGACGGATCCGGCACAATGTTCTTGAAACGCCCAACCGACCGAAACGGAGGTGCCATTGGCCTGATACAGCAACTTCGTACATCGGACTTTGGCAAAACGTGGGTTCCTCAATACTAAGAATATGCTCGAATTAAGAAACATCACAAAAAGTTTCGGCAACGTCAGGGCAAACGACGACGTTTCAATTTCCGTTACAAAAGGAACGATCCACGCCATTGTCGGCGAGAACGGAGCGGGTAAATCGACGATCATGCGGATCGCGTACGGGTTTTACAACGCCGACAGCGGCGAGATACTCGTCGACGGCCGTGCCGTGTCGATCAAGAGCCCGCACGACGCGATCGCACTCGGCATCGGGATGGTGCACCAGCATTTTATGCTCGTCGACACAATGTCGGTAGCGGAGAATATCATTCTCGGGGCTGAGACCGGTACGGCCGCAAGCCTGGATCTCGAGCAGGCCAATCGCGACATCAAATCGCTCTCGGATGAGCTTAAGCTTGGTGTCGACCCG
>JAYVUD010000242.1:0-4068 GCA_043788335.1 Chloracidobacterium sp.
TTTTAATTGCGGAATGCCGCCAAGAATGTACGGATTGCCAAAGCTGACACCGACCACCGTTTTATTTCGTGCGATCAGATCGCGAATGATGTTGACGCCGGCATCGGGCAGGCCGACACTGTTTTTAGCACCGGACCGGACGCGGCCGTACATCGCCGCGATGACAATGTCGGCGTCAGCGACGACCGCACGGGCACGGGCGATCTGGTCAGGCGGAGTGTTGTCCTGGATCAGGGCGGCGGAAAATTTAATGCCGTTCGCCTGCAGTTCACGCGAGAGCGGACCGAGCGTCGATTGGCCGTCGAAGCCGTTGGACACGGCGAGAATCGCGACCTTTTTCGAGCGGTCGAGCGGTATTGCGTTTTCGTCGTTGCGTACGAGCGTTATCGCCTTGGCGGCGATCTCGTTCGCCAACGCGGTCGAATCCTTTCCCGAAACCACGGTGTCGATCAGGTCGATATTGGTGATCTTGTTCTTAAATAGGCCGAGTTCGTATTTCCACGCGAGTATCTTGCGGACCGACTCGTCGAGGCGAGTCTGCGGAATGCGGCCGGACTTAACGGCGGCGGTGATGCCGTTGATCATCATTACCGGATCGGACGGCTTTTCGAGGATGTCAGATCCGGCCATGAATGCCCTGACGCCGGCCTCTGCCTGGTTGAAATAGAGCGTCAGTCCGCTCATCGACATTGCGTCGGTAACGATCAGGCCGTTAAAGCCCATGTCCCGGCGAAGCAGGTCGGTCTGGATCTTGGCCGAAAGAGTTGCCGGTATGGTCGACTTTTCCTTGACGATCTCGGCACCGGCCTCGGCGTCGCCGCCGGCATAGGTTTTGAGCGGCTTGATCTCTTCGTTGTCGAGCTGCGGCAGAGCGATGTGGGCGATCATTATCGATGCGACGCCGGCGTCAACGGCGGCCCGAAACGGCACAAGCTCTGTTTTCTCAAGGCTCTCGCGTGAATGGTCGATGATCGGCAAACCGCGGTGCGAGTCGACGTTGGTGTCGCCGTGGCCGGGGAAATGTTTGGCGGTCGCGATGACCCGCTGGCTCTGGATGCCGTCGATAAACGCCGTGCCGAACCGTGCAACTTCCGCAGGGTCTTCGCCGAAACTACGGACATTTATCACCGGGTTGTCGGCGTTATTGTTGACATCGAGGACCGGCGCGTAAACGTGATGGATGCCGATCGCCTTGGCTTCGCGGCCGGTAATGACGCCGACGCGGCGGGCAAAATCGGGGTTCCCCGTAGCGGCAACAGCCATCGCCCAGGGGAAATTCGTCGCGTCCTCAAACCGCATCCCGATACCTGTTTCGGCATCGAGCGACATTAGCAACGGAATTTTGGCATTCTGCTGCATCCGGTTCGCGAGGATCGTTGTTTCGTATATCGGTGCACCGAAATAGATGATGCCGCCGACCTTGTTCTCGACGACGAGCCGCTGTATCTCCCGGAAATACTCGCTGTCCTGATTGCTGAATTTAGCATTAATACCGATGTGAACGAGTTGGCCGACCTTTTCCTCGACCGACATCTTTTTGAGCAGCGTTTCGGCACTCTTCCAGGATCTGGTTGACGGCTGAAAATTGCCGGGGATCTTTGGGAACGATTGTGCCGAACCGCCGACCGGCAGGCTGGAAAGTAGCAAAAGGATAGTGAAATACGCCGAAAAAATTCTCATTATAAATAAATAAGTCCTACTAAAGTTATTTGACCGAAACGGTAAACTCAGGCCGCATCCGCGATCGTGTCCACCGGCTTTGTCGGAAATATAAGACTGACGATGATTCCGACGGTGAAACATATGATGGTGCCGGTGATGACGTACCATGTCCACGCGAGATCGGTGTAGATCTTGACGGCCAGCATGCATCCCATCGACGACAGCATTCCGGTAACAACGCCGACGGAATTTGCCTTTTTCGTGAGCACGCCGAGCAGAAACGCTCCCAGCATCGTGCCGTAAACCAAGGAGGCTATCGTCAAACCGACGGTGAAGACCGAGCCCCAGTTTCGTGCAAAAATGGCGATCGCGATCAGGATGATGCCCCACGCAGCGGTCAGCCATTTCGAAAGTTTTAACAGCGACTCGTCGCTCGCCGTGGGGTTGATCAAAGGCTTATAGAAATCGATGACGGTTGTCGACGCCAACGAATTGAGCGATCCGCTCAGATTTGACATCGCAGCGGCAAAGATGGCGGCGATGACCAGGCCCGAAATGCCGTGTGGCAGGCGTTCGACGATGAACTTGGGAAATATCTCATCGTTCGATACCAGATCGGCCGAGAGCGGAAAATACTTGTAATAGGCAAACAGCATTACGCCGATCGTCAAAAACAACGCAAATTGAAACAGCACGACAAAGCCGCTCAATATTACTGCTTTCTGGCTGTCACGCTGATCTTTGCAGGTCAAAAGGCGTTGGACGAGCAACTGGTCTGTCCCGTGCGAAGCCATCGTCAGGAACGTGCCGCCGAGCAATCCGGCCCAGAACGTGAACGGGAGGTTCCACGACAACGCGAAAGAAAACACCTGAAATTTGCCCGCCGCGGCCCCCTGAGCGTAGATCTCACTCCATCCGCCGGGAACAAGCGTGACAAGCATGTACGCGGCCACCAATGATCCGCCGATGTAGATGATCAACTGGATAAGATCGGTCCAAATGACGGCCGCGATGCCACCCTCGAAAGTGTAGATGAGCGTCAAAACGCCGACAATGACGATCGACCAGAGCGTAAGGTGGGGAACGTTCGGCAACGACGATTGCAGGACCGCCGTGACCACGATCGACGCGGCAAAGATGCGGACACCCTCAGCCAACGCCCGCATTATAAGGAATAACGATGCCGCAAAATTTTTGACCGACACACCGAAACGGTTCTCTAACAGCGTGTAGGCGGTCATCAGATCGCCCTTGAAATACGCCGGAATGAAGAGGAAACTGATGACAAACCGGGCGATGACATAGCCGATGACGACCTGCAGATATGTGTAATTGCCGCCCTGCTCGGGATGGGCGTAGTTGGCGTAGGCGATCGCCGGAACGCCGATCAGCGTCAATGTGCTCGTCTCGGTCGCGACGATCGAGAGCGAGATCACGACCCAATTGATGTTCTTGGCCCCGACGAAATAGTCCTTGACCGTCTTTTGCGACTTACGAAACATCACGCCGAAAATCGTGATGCCGACGAGGTACGCGAGGAGAACAATGTAATCAATTGTTGAAAATCCCATAGTTATTTTTTTAGTTGATCAAGGGCCCGCTCGACCACGTAGCCATTTTCAGCCAGAGCCGATTCGGCGATATCGCGGTTGATATTGCATTTTTGCATAACCAGAGCGATCCGAAGATCGTCGCCGGCGGCATCCATCGTAACCTGAGCTTGTGATTCGTCCAAACCTGTTTCTGCCATCAGGATACGCAAGCTGCGTTCTTTTAGTTTTATATTGGACGATTTGACGTTCGTCATCCGGTTGCCCTTAACGTAGCCGAGGCGAATCATCGCGGCGGTCGAGATGGTGTTGAGGACCAGTTTTTGTGCCGTGCCGGCCTTCATACGGGACGATCCGGTGATCGCCTCGGGTCCGACGACCGCGACGATAGCGATATCGACGGCGCCGGTGATGGCTGAACCCGGAACGCACGTTACGCAGCCCGTGAAACAACCGAGCCCGCGAGCATATTCGACCGCTCCGATCGTGTACGGCGTGCAGCCTGAGGCGGCGATGCCGATGACCGCGTCACCGGCGGTCAGACCACGAATTTTGAGGTCTTCGGCACCTGCTTCGAGATTATCTTCGCTCGACTCGGCCGCTTTGTAAAGAGCGTCGTAGCCACCGGCGATGATGCCTTGGACAAGTTGGTACGAAACGCCAAAGGTCGGCGGTATCTCAGACGCGTCGAGCACACCGAGACGGCCGCTCGTGCCGGTGCCGACGTAAAATAACCGCCCGCCGTTTTGGAGTCGTTCGACGACAGCATCGACCGTTTTCGCGATCTCAGGCAGCACTTTTTCAACGGCGAAAGCTACGGTCTTGTCCTCGTCATTGATAAGCCGCACCGCCTCAA
>JAYVUD010000243.1:0-6680 GCA_043788335.1 Chloracidobacterium sp.
TTCGTTTGGTCAAATGCCCCGCCCGGAGCGTTCCAGGACGCCCCGCGGTCGGTGCTGACGTAAAGCCGGTAGGTGCCGATATATAGATTTGAATTCACACCATTACCGATGATCGGCGGGTAGAACGCGACCCGGTCGTTGTTGAACGTGGCGCACGTCGTAAACGATTCGCAGCCGACCGGAGCGTCGTAATTTCCTCCGTTATTCAGGAAGCGGACCATATAGCCATTGACATAAGACGCGAACATTATCGACGGGTCGACGGCGTCGATCACCGATAGCCCACCGTCGCCGGCAAAAAACTCCTGCCAGCTATTTGTACCCGTTCGCCGCTGCGTTCCGTTGTCCTGCGTCCCGCCATACGAGATGACCGGATTTGTCGGGTGAAGCTGCATATCGACGAACATCGTAAGGTTGAGCGACGCATTCGCCGTCGTGAAATTGGTGCCGCCGTCGGTCGAATGCCATACGCCGCCGTCATTCGAGATGTAGATCGAATTTGGATTTGCCGGGTCGATCAACATATAGTGTTGATCCGGATGGGCGTTTGAATCTCCCGGCGTGTAGGTGTTGTTCACCGGGTCCTGAAAGTTTTTGTTAAGGTTGATGAAATTGACTCCGCCGTCGGTGCTGCGCCAAACGTCACGCGTGCCGACATAGACGGTGTTCGGGTCTGCCGGGCTCACAAAAACGTAATTGTTGTAGCCAAACTGCCGTACGTCGAACGTGGCTGAACCTCGGTTGGTCCACACGCCGCCGCCGTCGGTCGAGACCTCGAGCCGAGCCCGCGGACTATCCGCGACGAACACGTACAGTACCTGTCCGTTTGACGGTGCTACAGCCACCCGTACCACCTGAAACGCCTGCGGA
Source organism: Chloracidobacterium sp. (assembly GCA_043788335.1). GTDB lineage: Bacteria > Acidobacteriota > Blastocatellia > Pyrinomonadales > Pyrinomonadaceae > OLB17. The sequence continues at coordinate 871 of JAYVUD010000243.1, forward strand.
GCAGTGTAGATGCGGTTCCAGGTTGCACCGCTGTCCACCGACTTAAATATGCCGCCTGCCGGATTTGGAAGCTCAACAGCACCGAACGCCGCAAACAACGTTCCCGGCTGAGTCGGGTGACGGGCCAGGTCGGTGCCCATTCCCGCGAGCGTATTCGTCCACGAGACACCGCCGTCGGTCGAAAGAAAGAACCCTGCACCGGTTGAGCCACTTTGAAATGTTGAACTGAGAACGGCATAAACCCGGTTTGGGTTGGTCGGGTCGACATCGATCTTGACCGCCTGAGCGGGCGTCGGCAGAGTGGCGTTGCTAATGCGGCTCCATGTCGCTCCGGCATCGGTGGATCTCAGAACGCCGCTGCCGAGGTAGGCACTCTTGCTGTCGCCCATCGCCGCGTAGGCGATATTGGGGTTGCTCGGCGCAAATGCGATCGCCCCTACGGCCATATCGACCTGCGAGTCGCTGACCGGCAAAAATGTCGTGCCGCCATTAGTCGATCGCCAGACGCCGCCGACACCGCCGCCGACCAGGATGATCTGGTTATTGGCCGGTGAGACGGCGATCGCGTTTATGCGGCCGCTCGTGACGCCCCAATTGGCGGGAAATGCGGATGTAGTCGGGTTTGGCCCGATGGATTTCCACGCCTGCAGCGCCGTCGGGCCGAACGAGGCGTCTTCAGACGGCCGAGCAAGCCAGGCCTGGTAGCGTGCATCAGCGGGAATATCCTTGTTAGGATACGCACGCTGGCGGATAAACCAATCGTCACGTTCCTGCTGGTCGCCCTCGATCTCCTGTTCGGCCTTGGGTTCCGCGGGTTCGGACACTCGTGCCGGAGCCGAACGAACTTGTTTTGTATGCGTTTTTGCAAACCGCTGGGTGTGCTTGTGACGGTGTCTATGTTTTTTCTTGTTCAATCTTGTCTGTCCGATACCCACACCGCTGAGGGCGAACAGTAAAAGTGTAACGAGAGCCAAAATTCCCGTTATAGCGTGCGCGGTTCTTTTCATTATTCCAACTCCAGGTCGTGATCAAATTTATGCAACGTACCGATAGCCCGTCATCGCGGAAGATTTGAAATGATCGCAGATCTCAAGACGCAATTCGGAAACGGTCCTTTACCCATAGGGACGAAAATATGTGTTCAGATCGAGTTAAAAGAGAGATTGCCAGGCAGATTGAAAACGATCCAGTTCACGACAGGCAATCTCGCGTGGCGGTAACGCGCCGAACATCATCTAGCTAATGCAGACAACGTAAACCACGAATTCGGCAAAATACAAAACAAAAAAACCGCCGCGATCGCTCGGGCGGTTTTTCCATTATTTAGTTGTATTAATGATCCGCTAACTACTCAGCGGCGAAAACTTGGATCGTTCTTCGTCCGAAGCGGCGTGCTTCTGCACAGTTCGGAACCCAAATGTCTAGTCTTTTGCCTTTAATAGCACCACCGGTGTCGGAGACCAAATACGTTCCGCTCCAGGAGCCAGCACTAATCGTTATTCTCGAACCGAGTTTCAAAACTCTCGGATCTGCAGCGACGAGTCCGCGTCGGACACCGTGTCCCATTGCGGTCTTACCCGAAAGACAGTACGCGGTTGCATTTAAGGATCCGCGGCTTGCGCCTGCACCTACTTTTCTGACAGATGCAGTGGTCTTAACTAACTTCTTTTCATCGTCCTGCTGTTTAATTGAACTATTTTCAATATTAATATTTACAGTCTTAACTTGCGAATCATCCGTTAAGGCGAGGGCGGTTACGGTTCGTGTCTGTCCGTACAAAAATACGACGAACAGTGCGGAAGCGAAAAGTACCATTCCCCCTCTTACGAGGTATTTCATTTTTCAATTTCTCCTATTGTTCCGCCTTTGTTTAGCGCGATATCAGCGTCCGAGACCGGAGGCCGTCAGCGGCCGAATTCGCAAAATCAGTGATGAAAAACAAAGACTCGTTCCGGCGAGGGATTTCGCCTGTTTTTGACCGATCGCAGTCAAAACTTATAGGGATGATAGCATCTCAGAGGGGACGTGTCTACCACGGTAAGATCTGCAACCCCTTATATTATATGCAATTGCTGAATTTTAAGGCGCTTACGCGTGTCAAAATTTTTACTTTTTGATAGACTTCAGATGCGAATTTGGCGTATATTTCAGTTCGCTGGCACACATTATCAGTGCCCGTTGCAGGAGAAGATCTATGCATGACAGACGCGGTGCCGCACGGCATGTAATCTCGTTTCCGATCCGCGTTCGTTGGAAAGACGAAGGCGGAAAAGAGATCATCGAAGAGGGTTTGACCGAGAATGTCGGTCAGCACGGTACGTTAGTGTATCTGCCTCGGCATCTGCCGCGAGTCGGCGGCAAGGTGTCGCTGACGGTAACGGAGCGTCCGAATGACGAGGTCACTGTGACAGCATCGGTGATCAGGCTCGAACGTAACGCGTCGCACCCGCAGGCCGCTCTCCAGCTACTGGAAGGGTTGCGGCCGTGGAAGACCAAGGTATGGGAGTACGCGGCCGAGGAGCTTGCCAAACTCGAGCCCGATGCACCGGATGATTGGTAAGGGTGGGCTCGTTAGCCTTCGATTGCCGCTCGTTGGGGTCTCATAACCGGCGATCACGCGTCCGACAGGCAACGAACCGTGATCAACGAACTTCGAACAAAAGAATATGAAAGTATTGGTATTGGGCGCCGGTCGGATGGGACACGGCGCCGTTTTTGATTTGGCCCATAATTCGCCGGACGTCAAGAGCGTGACCGTCGCCGATTTTGACCTGAAAAAGGCAGAGGCAGTTGCGGATGCGGTCGACGCGGGCAAGGTAACGCCGCATCACATCGACGCGGCGAACCAGTCGGATGCAGCCCAGTTGATGAAGGGGCACGATTCGGTCATTTCGTGTGTCAACTATTGGTACAACGTTTCGCTCTCGCGGGCGGCGATCGACACGGGAACGAACTTCTGTGACCTCGGCGGCAATAACTACATCGTTGACGAACAACTTGCGATGAACGACGCGGCAAAAGCGGCCGGCGTCAATATCATTCCCGATTGCGGCCTCGCACCCGGAATGGTGTCGATCCTGGCTATGCACGGGGCCGCTCGGTTCGACAGCGTGGACGAGATCCACATCCGGGTCGGCGGACTGCCGCAGGACCCGCAGCCGCCGCTCAATTACCAACTTGTCTTTTCAGTCGAGGGACTCATCAACGAATATGTCGAGGTCGCCCGCGTCATCCGCGAAGGCAGGATCACCGAGGTCGAGTCCATGACCGAACTCGAATCGCTCGCATTCGACGGATTTCCACCGCTCGAGGCGTTTCAAACCTCGGGCGGCACGTCGACACTGCCGGACACTTTTCTCGGCAAGATCCGCGAGCTCGATTACAAAACGATCCGTTACGCCGGGCATTGCGATAAGTTTAAGACGATGATCGACCTCGGGCTGTGTTCGGGCGATGAGATAATGGCCGATTTTCAGAACGTAAAGCCGCGTAAGGTCTTCGGCGAACTGCTCCAACGGCATTTGCCTGCCGACGGGCCCGATTACGTGCTCGTCCGGCTCGACTTTGTCGGGCGGTTAAAGGCAGAAACACGACCCGTCGGGAGTGTGTCCTCCGACGGGATCAGTCGCCTCCGCTACGACATCGTCGACAAACTCGACCCGGTCACCGGTATGAGCGCGATGATGCGCACGACCGCATTTCCCGCCTCGATCATCGCCCAGATGATGGCACGCGGCGACGTATTGATGCGCGGTGCAACGCCACAGGAAAAAGCGATCGATCCGGAAAAGTTTGTGGCGGAACTCGAACGCCGAAACATCCGCATTGCGATTAGTGAACTATGAAATGGCTTCGGCGAATGTCGCAGACGCTACTGATCCGCGCGGCGACGGAGCCAACCGCGAACGCTGACCCAAGGAACGGATCGTGAGAGGGCAGGGCTGTCCGGATGTGGGGTCCGGCCAGCCTCGTTCGCTGAAAACAACATTGACAATTACGCGGCCGGCGTGGCGGCTTTGTAATGTTCGCTGTTGCGGAGCAGCTTGATGCGGTCGTGGGCGGCCACGACTGCGGCGCGCTGTTTGTTGACGACCTCCTGAATATAACCCGGAAACTCGAAGCTAGCAGCGTCGACGTACGCCTCTTTGGCAAAGTCCTCGCCGCGTTCGCATTCGTTGAGGATAGCTTCCTCGTTCTTTCCGGTCACGGCCGATTTGATATCCATCCATCCGCGATGAAGAGCCGCCGACAGCGAACCCGTATCTTCCGGGTCGCCGCCGAGCCCACGAACCAGTTCCTGGAGAACGCCGGTAAATTCGGCACGCTGCTGCGAATACTCATAGAACACCGTTTTCAGGTCCGAACGCGTGATGCCCTCGGCGGCGTCTTTGTAACCGTTCTGGCCGTCCTTACACGTCTCGATCAGCCCGTTGAGCTTGGATATGACTTCCTCATTCGAAGCTGGTTCCGATGAAACGGGGACCGCGTCGATAGTCATAGGTTTTGTTGCTTCGTAGTCGTTGATCATAAATTCACCTCTTGTCAATACATCACGCGCATCGCATGTCCGGGATGCCTGTACGCGTCTCACGATAACTTCCCGGTTCGAAAAAAGCTTCGATGCCGTTAAACGCCGGACTCGGAACTACCGTTACCTTCATACTAGTCATACCCACGGACGTTTGAATGTGTTTTATCGTACATAGCTCGATATTTATCTGTCGCCGCAGTTAATCAACGCTGCAAATAGCTGTATCCTCTAATCTGAGTATATTTAATGAAATCCTGTCGGCATTGGTCGTTTTAGCCATTACATATTGAATTTCCTGTCGACCGAATAAGGCGGCACGGACAAAATAATTAGAGTCAGATGATCGTTAAGCTTGAGATTCCCGGAAATGCCGTTTTGGCAGCTATCGCAGAAGATAGCGGCCTTGCGATCGCTGTGGTCGACCGCAGCGGGATCGAGATCTCAACATTTAACGATAATTCGATCTGCCGGCACCTCAATCCGGACGGCGAACTTGTGAAACAATGCTCCGCATACTGCGGACTCGCTCTAGCCGAAGCGACCGAGGTCGGCGGACACGCGCAATTTACCTGCCATGCCGGCCTCGAATGCCGGGCGACCGCGATGATGCTTAATGGCAAACCCGCCGCCGTGATCGTCGGACGGGCCTTCGTCAAGGCCGAGGAATATCGGCGAGCGACACAGCGGGCGATGGACGGCGACTGGGCCGGGTTCGACCCGTCGGAATTTTTTGCCAATGCCCTGCTCGCCGGCTCGGACGAGATTATGGAAAACGCCCTGGCACGCGTCGAGGCCGAGGCGATCATCGTCGAAACGGACGATGAGCCCGGGCCCGAACTTCCGGTCGGTGATGTCATTGCGGCGGCGGCTGAAACTGCGTCGAACGAGGTCGAGACCGAGATCGACCGCATTGCCGACCAGATCAACCGTGATCCCGTTCCCGAAGATCCGGAAGTGTCCGGGACAAATGCCCCCGCGGTCGACGTGACTTCGCTTCGCTCATTCTTTGGTTCCGTCCTGAGCAAGGACTATGCCGCAGCATGCGAATCGTTCCTCGGGTTGATCGCGCGAAATTACTCGCTCGAATCGCTCGTATGGCTCGAACGTCACGAGCGGCGATTATCAAAGGTGGCGGGTTTCGGCCCAATGAAAACCAGGCGGCTAAACCTCGGCATCCCGTCTGACGACGTCCGCCTGATCGAGGCCGCCAAAACGGAATCTCCGGTCGAACTGAGCGAGCGAGCCGGTACGGCGGGCATCACTCCGCGGAAAATGTATC
>JAYVUD010000244.1:0-23954 GCA_043788335.1 Chloracidobacterium sp.
GCGAGACCTGCATCGGCCAAAAATGCAAAGATTTCGAACCGTGTTTCATTACGCGGATGCGTGCGCGCGCCGAGGCCGCCGACATCGTCATCGTCAATCATCATCTCTTTTTCGCCGACCTCAATGTTCGCGGCAACCAGTTTGGCAAGGTCCTGCCCGATTACGGCGCGGTCATATTCGACGAGGCTCACCTGATCGAAGACATTGCCGCTGACTATTTCGGGTTTCAGGTATCCAATTTTCAGCTCGACGAGCTCGCTCGCGACGCGTCCGAACTGCCGATCGCAGACGCCATCGCCGTTGCCGGTTTGACCAAGGTTGCAGCAAAGGTGCTCGGGTTGGCGGAACAATTCTGGGTGCGGTTTACGCAGGCACGGGGTAATGACGGCCGTTTTCCGCTAATGCCGGATGCGTTTGCGACCCGTGGCCGCGACGGCGGACTCGACCCGACGCCGCTCGGCGAGGCGTACCATGCACTCGACGAAACCCTGGCTCGTCTCGAGACCGACATCGACGTCTATTCCGAAAAAGCTCCCGAGGCCGACTCGGTCGTTCGGCGCATCCGCCAGGCACGTTTCGATCTCGATTTTATCGTCAAACAGGCGGATCGCAATTTTGTCTACTGGCTCGAACGCCGCGGCCGCGGCATCTTTCTGCAGGCGTCGCCGGTCGACGTCTCGGGCCTGCTCAAGGACAAGCTGTTTGACAAGGTCGAGACCTGCATCCTGACCTCGGCGACGCTCTCGACAAACGGCAGTTTCAATTTCATCCGCGACCGCCTCGGCCTCGACTCTGCTCAGACAAATACGCTCGTCGCCAAATCGTCATTCGACTACGAGAGCCAGGCGATCGTCTATTTGCCAAAGACGATGCCCGACCCGCGTTCGATCGAATTCGTCCAGGTCGCGGCTGCTGAGATCATCAAGATACTCCACGTTACCGAGGGCCGTGCTTTCGTCCTCTGCACCAGCACCTCGTCGATGAACGCCCTGTACGAGCTTGTCTCGTCGCGCATCGGCTATCCGTGTTTCCTGCAGGGAACTATGTCGAAAACCGGCCTTATCGAACGTTTTCGCGGCACGTCGCACGCCGTTCTGTTTGCCACCTCGAGCTTCTGGCAGGGCGTTGACGTCCAGGGCGACCAACTCTCGTGCGTCATCATCGACAAGCTCCCGTTTGCCGTCCCGACCGACCCGATCGTCGCCGCCCGCTCAAAGTTCATCGACGACAACGGCGGCAGATCATTTTTCGACTACAGCGTCCCGCAGGCCGTCATCTCCCTAAAACAGGGCATCGGCCGCCTCATCCGCAGCAGCACAGACCGCGGCGTCATCGCCATCCTCGACCCCCGCCTCCGAACAAAAGCCTACGGCCGCGACTTCCTCAACAGCCTCCCCCGAATGCGGATAACCGATGACCTCGATGAGGTTGCGAAGAAGTTTTCATAAAGATTCTGCGCCAAGGCATGATAAAATGACCGGAGGTGAATATATGTCGGTAACCGTGTATGAAGAGATCGAATCCAAGCTCACAAGCCTTTCGCTTGATGAACGAAAAAAGTTGATGACTAAATTGGCGTCGATGCCGATTCCCGCTAGTCCGCATTCAACAAAAGCGACGAATGGTATCAAGAAACAACCTTTGCATCCTAATACTATATGGATAAAAGCGAATAAGCATGAATATACGGGAAATTACGTGGCTTTGAAGGATGGCAAATTGATCGCTCACGGTCGAACCATAAAAGATGCGGATCAGGCGGCGAAAGCAAAGGGCGTCAATGATCCACTTTTGCATTATATTTTTCCTAAAGATCACACTCCGTGGGGTGGCTGGTAAGGCCATGACCCATCATCTTTCGTTTGAGAAACTCGTTGAATACGATGCCGGATCACCTGGTATTTCGATCGACGTTGAACTGGCCATCGGCGAATTGAACATCTCTGTCAACGCAAAGGTCGATACTGGCTCGGAGCGATGTGTTTTCTCCAAACAGGTCGGCGAAAGCCTCGGCATAGACGTCGAGTCCGGAGAACGACCTGTATTCCGGACGGCGACAGGTTTATTTATTGCCTACGGCTTTAACGTCACCTTAACTACGGTAGATTACTCTTTCGATTCGTCAGTCTATTTTGCGGTCGACGAGTTTTTCAATAACAATGTTCTTGGCCGCTTCGGCTGGCTCAACCGAATGATCGTCGGCATCAACGATTACGACGGAAAACTTTATTTGCGGCGGTACGATTTGTAATGAAGGGTACTCCAGCGATCTGGGGAACGATACTTTACCACGCGGTCTTCTCTACCGCGGGGCAAAGGCCATTGATCACCCCGGACATTGAATCGCTTCTCTACGATAAGATCTCCAAAATTATATTTGATGAATGCTACTCACCACCGCTAATGATAGGCGGAGAAGTTGAGCATATACACATATTATACGTCGGTGTGCGCGACTGGTCGCCCGACGCGTTGATTAACCGTGTAAAGCACCGGAGTGCCGAATTCATTCGAAAATGGTCACCCGATTTTGCCTGGCAAGAAACCTACGCGGTGGTCACCACGAGCAGATCTCATGATGCTATCGGCAAGGACTATATCGCCCGGCAAAAAGAGATACATAGAACACTCTCGTACAAGGACGAGTTCCGTGGGTTTTTAGAAGAGAACGGGATTGAGTATGATGAAAAGGACCTTTGGGATTGAGACACAATTCTTATGCCGGGATTTTTTGAAGTAATGATCGAACGTAATTTCTCCTCCGCACATCAACTGCGCGGGTATAAGGGGAAGTGCGAAAATCTGCATGGGCATAATTATAAGATCGAGATCTTTGCCCGCGGCCAGGAACTGAATAATATCGGGCTGCTGATCGATTTTGGCGATCTGAAAACGGCGGCGGATGAGATCGTCAAATACCTCGACCACCGCAACCTCAACGAACTGCCGCCGTTTGACGAGGAACTCAATCCGTCCGCCGAAAATCTCGCACGCTATTTTCTCGAGTACCTCAACACCCGTGTCGGCGACGACCGCGTCAAGGTCCACAAGGTCCGCTGCTACGAAACCCCGACCAGCGTCGCTACCTATCAGATCGACTGATCGTGTCTGTAGGGCCGATGGTGCTCGACTAGAGAATAATAGTGGTGTCCGAATATAATACCGCACGGGGCAAATCGTCGGTGTCAACGACCACTGTAGTAGTTCCGAAGCGGACATATCATTCCAATTCTTCAGGCTTTTCCTCGACGTGGCCAGAAAGGGATCCACGTTGCTGAATCCACTCGCCGGATATACGCTCACATCGACCGGCGAGAATATCACGCAGGTGCTGACCCGCGTGCTCGGTGCCGGGTTTCTGACGCTGCCGATGTTTACGTCCTTGCCGGGATACGGCCTCGTAAATCTCCGCGGCGGATACAACTTCAACGAGCGTGCGTCTGTTTTCGTGGCTTTCGAGAATATGTTTGATCACCAATGGAGCAACGCGAGCTGGGGCATCGACGGTTCCGGCCGCACGGTGAAGGCACAATTCAGATATCGTTTCTAGGCTTGGGTGACAATTGTCTCGGTCGACTGCGGCCCGGCAACATGCCGGACCGCTCATCTATGCGGGTTGGAGACTTAACTCGAGTACGAGATTGATTCCGGTGACGTTGCCGTACGGCTTTGAAACCTTGCCGGTCTCGACGAAACCGAACCTGGCGTAAAAGTTGCGGGCACGGGCGTTCTCCTCCCACGCTTCGAGCCAAAGGGATTCGAAGCCCCTCGCCCTCGCGGTGTCGATGCAATGCCGCAGAAGTCGTGAGCCAAGGCCGGTTCGCCAAAGCCGTTCGACGATGTATATTCGCCTAATTTCGACCACGCTGCCCGGTGCGGCACTGTTGATGTTTGAACCGTCTATCATGCGGGCAAAACCGGCTGCTTTCCCGTTGACAAGGATAATGAAAGACGAAGATGCCGGATCTGCGATTTCCTCTCGGATCGAGTCGACACCGAACGCCCCGTTAATATAGGCCGCCAAATTTGCTGATTCATCTTGTTCGAAATACGCCTCGAAGAATGTCGTCGTGGCAAGTACCGAGAGGAGAACTGCATCATGCTCATCGGCCGGTCTGATCTCGATATGGCTATTTTCCATAGCGTTTAAGTCTATTATCTCATAGGAGAGAAAGGGAAATCCGCGGTCAAACAGCCTTTCCGGATATCGAATTTTTCAATATCTTGGGCGTGCATCGCTGACCTGAATTGCCGATGGGAATCGACGATCGAAGAGATCGAGACATGAAAAAGGCTCTCAGGTTTATATCCTAAGAGCCTTTTCCGGGAAATGGTCGGGGCGAGAGGATTCGAACCTCCGACCTCACGGTCCCGAACCGTGCGCGCTACCAGACTGCGCTACGCCCCGATAAGTCAATTTCTGAGTCTATGCCACCGCACCCGACGTGTCAACTTGGGTATTAACAAACTCGTCGCTGAGATCGTCCGACGTAATCGCCGCGGCGGCCGGGCCTATCTTTCGAATTCCGTCTCTTCCGGCTTTTTTCCAAACTTATGCCGAACAAACTCGATCGCGGGCGGCAAAAGCGAGATGGCGACGACGACAATGACTACCTTTTCGATGTGGTCTTCGAGTTTGATGTTGAGGGCACGTTCGATCACGCCGCCGAGGAAATAGCCCGCGAGTACCATCGTCGAGATCCACAGCAGGCCACCGGCGACGCTGAATATCAGGAACCGCGAGTACGGCATATTCGCGGCCCCGACAACGAGCGGAGCAAATGTCCGGACGATCGGCACAAATCGGGCGAGGATGACGGTTTTGACGCCGTATTTTTCGAAAAACGAATGTGCCTTTTCGACTCGACTCGGTTTGAAGATGCGAGACGATTCTCGATTAAAGAGCGTCTTCCCCATCGCCCGTCCCGTCCAATAGCCGGTACTGTCGCCGATCACTGAACCGAGAAAGAACGCGAGCATTACGAGAGCGACATTTAGCTTGCCGGCCGCCGCAAACAGCCCCGAAACCACCAGCAGGGAATCGCCCGGCAAAAAGAAACCGACAGCGAGCCCGGTCTCGGCAAAGATCACAAACCACAACCCGAAGTAAACGTAGTTGCCCAAAAACGCCAGCATCCAGTCGATGAGCAATTTGGGATTCAGAAAGTCCTTGACCTGATGGAGCAGTTCGGTGATAGATTCCATAACTCTTAGAGTGAAAAAGCGAAAAAGTGAAAAAGTGAAAAAGTTTTGAGGTCTAATCCGCGGCGGTCGAGATCGACTTCATATGATTCGTTAACGAGCCACTCAAAAATTTCGCATTCTCCCGCAATCGATCATGTTCCTCGCGTTCGAGATACCCAACTTCGAGAGCGAGATATAGCAGGCTTCTACTTTCGCCGGCAGAGGCTTTCGCGATATTCAAAAAATTCAAATACTCCTTACGCGTCCGGCGCTCAAATCCTTCGGCAATATTGGTCGAGATCGAAACGGCGGCATCCCTCATTTGGCCTTTTAGTCCAAAATCGGATTTCAATCCTTTTCGCTCGGTGATCAAATAGATGTCTTTTGCAAATTCAATTGCCTTTCGCCAAACAAACAGATCCTCGAAACGTTCAATTGTTCGTCGCGGTCGGTCAGTGTCCAGATCATCCATAACGTATTGCTCCTTGCCAGTTAATCAACTTACTTTTTCACTTTTACCCTTTTTCACTTTGCACGCCATCCATGCTCGCCGATCAGTGGGACGAACGTGCAGGGGCCGAAGTTTTCCTGCGAAAAGCCGGTTGTGGTGCGGACGACCCGGACGAGGGTTTGCGAACGCTGATCTTCGCCGATGGGTATGATCATACGGCCGCCGACCCGCATTTGCTTGACGAGCGGTTCCGGTATCGACGGCCCGCCGGCGGCGACGAGAATGGCGTCGAACGGGTGAAACGCGTTCCAGCCGATAGTGCCGTCGGCAGCCATCATGGCAAAGTTGCGGATGCCGAGCGTCTGGAGACGCCGTTTGGCTTCGTCGGCGAGATTTGGCAGGCGTTCGACGGCGTATACCTTGCGGGCGAGTCCTGAGAGTACGGCGGTTTGGTACCCGGTCCCCGAACCGATCTCGAGCACCCGTTCCGTTCCGGTCAGTTCGAGAAGCTGCGTCATTTTCGCGACGATGTACGGCTGCGAGATGGTCTGTCCGCTGGCGATCGGTACAGCATTGTCCTTATATGCCTGCGGCTTGAGCGCGTCCGGTACGAAGAGGTGCCGCGGCACCTGCGACATGACACCGATGACGCGTTCGTCCACGATCCCATAGTGTCGCCGCAGACGTTCGATCATCGCCGATCGAAGCAGTTCGTAACCGTCCGACGGATCTTTGCTTTGCCCAAAAAATCCCATTCGTGCCTAGCTGTTCCAACTCCTCAAATGTTCCAAAACGTGGTGGTTGGTCAGGTCGCTTCGCATCGGTGTGACCGAAACAAACCCATCGGCGATCGCCTCAAAATCCGTGCCGCCCTCTGCCCTAAACCCCTCGCGAACCTCGCCGATCCAATAGTATGGCTTGCCACGCGGGTCGATCTTTTCGCTGATGACCGGCCGCGCGGTCTTAAAGCCCTGTTTGGTCACGCGAATGCCGACCGGCACACCGACCGGCACGTTTACGTTGAGCAGCGTTCCAGTGGGAATACCCTCGGCCAGTGCCTTGGCGGTCACCTCGCGGGCGACGCGGGCCGATTCGGTAAAATCGTGGCTTCGGCTCGATGTCAGGCTGAAAGCGAGCCCCGGTACGCCGAGAATAGTCGCCTCCAGGGCACCGGCGACCGTTCCCGAGTAGGTCGCGTCGTCACCGAGATTGGCACCATGGTTGATGCCCGAACAGCATATGTGCGGATGCTCGTCGACAGGTAGTATCTGGTTGAGGGCGAGCACCACACAGTCGGTCGGCGTGCCGTCCACCGTCCAGTGTCGATCATCGATCTGCCTGATCCGCAGCGGTTTTGACAGCGTCAGACTGTGGGCGGCACCGCTCATCTCGGATTCCGGGGCGACGACATAGACGTCGCCGATCTGCTTGAGAGCCGCTTCGAGAGCCGCAATGCCCTCGGAGTGGATGCCGTCGTCGTTTGTTATCAGTATCCTGAATGGTTCTTGGGTCATCTCAATGTAAATGAAAAAGGTGAAAAGATGAGATCCGATCTCACCTTTTCACCCCTTAAATGTTAGTCGGCCTAACGTGACGTCGGTCCCGACGGTCTGCCCGGGCCTGCGTTCATTCCTCCGCTGGTCGGTCCCATCGGACGCTGCTGGCGAAAACGCCGGCGGTTACGCTTACGTGCATTTGCCGATTTAAGCTTTGCCTTTTGGCCGGGCGGGATAAAGTGAGCGTGCTTCTTCAGGTCCTTGATGATCTCTTCGCTGATCACCTTACGCTTAAAGCGTCGAAGTGCAGATTCGATCGATTCGTTCGAATTAATTGATATAAAAGCCATTTACAGTCTCACCCCCTTTCGGCTGAAATTTTGCCCGTTCGAGCAAACAACCATTAGACTATTTTCCGTCCGAAAGTGCAAGGGGAGCAGTGCGGTCGCCGATCACGCACCGGAGCGGAAAGAGCGTAAATGTGAAAATGTGAAAACGCGGACGCTATTGATCTTTCGCAGACACGGCGTTTGTCTCAGCGTGTGCGAGGTCTCACCGAATTGTAACGCCGGGCTCGCGAAGTCGGGCGAACAGGAGATCTACCACGTAGCAACATCGGGAACATAGGAAAGAGAGATCGGGAGCTCTAATTCATTGTTCGCGTCCGTTCGTGTTAATTCCTGGCTAAAAGATCCGCGGAGGCCGCAACAGAGTACAAATGACCCGGCGGACATCCTCGTAAAATCGAATGTCCAATTGGGACAGACCCAATGTTTTACTGGCTTGTCCCACGTTGTCCCACGGCTGTCCCACGAGTGTTGTGGGACAGGTAACTCGCTCTATAATAACGAGTTATGGTCTTGAAATGCGGTAAAATACCGGGATTGCAAAAAAAAGTTGCCACAGTCGAACGAGCGGTTAAGTTTTCAAAGATCTCGCCCCGAATTATAATTGGCCGTCTCCGTGTATTATACATAAGATATTGTACCGACTGCAAGGTATTTGTTTGGGTCGATCCGATTCAGAGCCGGACCAGCACAGGACCGAAAATAAATTCACCACAGAGGCACAGAGAACACGGAGGCAGAGTCTACGAAGTTTTATCTCTGTGCACTCTGTGCACTCTGTGTCTCCGTGGTGAGAGCGCCATCGGTGCGCCTTCTGAGGTTGGGATAAAAGAAGGAGAATGCCGCCGTCGATCAAGATCAACAAAATATCCGGCCCGACACTACGACCCCATTTGAGATCGAACGGCTTCAGAAGGTTACGGCGTAGATCGCCGTGAAATAGTTATTTGCCCGGCTGCTGTTACCGATGCTGTAGCCGGCGGCGATGTATTGGTTTTTGGCGGTCTGGTACCCGAGGCCGAGGCTCGCATAGCCGAGTCGGTTGTTGCCGCTGGCCCAGTCTGCCATTAGGAAAACCTTGTCGGTGATCGGCTGATCGAGTCCGAGCATGACGCCTGTGCGGGTGCGGATATCGTCGCGGGAACCGGCTGAGGTGTAGATGCCGCCGGTTAGCTTGGTGCCTTGGCCGTCCTTAAACGATTTGCTGACGCTAGCATAGAACATCGCCGACGGTGCCGACCCCGCCGCTTTGGTCAGCGGAACAAATAGTATAGTTCCCGCCGCGGCGTTGACGCCCGCCTTTTTATTCTGATAGAAACGCCATTTGATATTCGGCTGCAGTTCGACGCCGGGACGGTTGATGTCCTTGAGATAGAGAAGATTGGCACCGATCTCGAGATCGTCCGTCAGACCGTAAACGACGGTCGGCCCAAACTGGTGAAATCCGCCGTTCTCATACGAATCAAAGTGGCCGTAATAATCCGCCTCAACATACGTCGATTTTTTTTCAAGCGTATCAGCCGACGGGATGTTGAAGACCGACGTTTGAGCCGTCAAAGCACAGGTTCCGAGACAGGCCAACGCTATGAGAATAGCGACACGTCCGGTAGCTGCTCTATGAGTGGCCATATTCTATTCCTGAATAACCATTACAAATAGCAGCCATATTCAGACGAAACAATCGCGTGTATTTGGAATACGACACGCGTACCGTGACATGTGGCTTAGCGTCGGGTTCGCGGAAAAACCGAAATGTCCGAATGCCAAAATACGTCATTTCTTGCTCAACGGCAGAGACAGCAGATGCCCGCGGTAGACGAAATAGAGCTTGCCGCCGGCCTCATCGACCCACATCGACATACTGTTAAATATGATCTTGGGTATCTTTATCCGCTGTTCAAAGCCAAAATTGTTGGTATTGTAAATGCCTATCCTCGTTGATTTGCCCTCGAGATCGGGAATTGCCGCCCAAAATTCATTGGCTTTCGCCGCCCGCTGCAGCGGCCGGAACGTTTGCTGGGCGATCGGGCCCATTTCACCGACGATCTCACTCACGGTGCCCGTGTCGGGGTCGAGCAGCATCATTGTCGACGGATCGGGATCCGCTCCGACGGTGTCGGTCGTTGGAGATAATCTCGCGGCAATGTCCATTCCCTCGTAGTTTACCGCCAAGTTTGGGACGAGCAGCACGCGGTTTATCGACGCGATATATGCTTTTGGCAGATAGTCGATATAGCCTTCGACCTTGACGGGGTAAGCCTTGTTGGTGAGCAAATTGATCCGGATGAGCGTGCTGTCGTCGGGTTCGCCGTTCGGCGACGTGTGCACCACGGCCCATTTGCCGCCGGAGGTAATGATCGGATCGGAATAATTACCTTTTGCGATGGACGTCAATTTGCCGCCGGCAAATTTGAACAGGCCATCTTCGGAGGCACGCAGATCGAACGAACCGGCACGGGCTTTCCACTGCTCGCGCGTCGGTTGGATCGCCGTGCCGTCATGAACCGGTATGAGGTCAAAGCCCGGCGGTTGGGCGACCGTGCCGCCATCGCTGCCGCCGACGACCGAGTGCCAGGCGAGCCCGTCGTACTCACGTTTTTTGGTCAGCGAGACCCGCAAAGCCTCGGACGGGGACATCTCGGCACCCTCGGGCGTCTCAACGCCTGACTCTTCGACCTTTTCGACGGCCTTGTCGATCTCGTCGTCGGCCCGCTTGCGGGCAGCCTTGTCCGAGACGGCGGCACGCATGTCATTGCCGTCCTTCCAAACGGTTTGGACCTCGAGGTTGTCATTTGCGAGCAGTATCGCAAGATCGGGGATCTCGCGGCTCAGTGCGTACTTGATGACCGATTCCGGCAGCTTAAACTCGGCCAGTATCTTTTCGAGGCCGGTGAAAAATTCGTACGTTCCGCCATCGGTATAAACGCGGCGGCCGCCGCTGCGGCCGAGCATGAGCAGCTCGTGTTCGGTGCAGGTGTCCGCTTCGCATGCCAGGAAAGGCGGCAGGAGGTCGACCTGACGATCCGACAAATACGCCTTGAGCGTGTCAAATTCGTTGGTGCTCAATTGCCGTTCGCGGTAGCGCGATTCGTCGTCGTCCCAACTGAACATCACGCGGCCGTTGTATATCCGCACGTATTGGCGGTCGTAGGCGTAAACGCCGAGCAGATCAGCATCCTTTCGCACCTCGTCCCGCAAAGCTTTTTCGGTCTTGACGAGGTCCTCTTTCGCAGGTTCCGCTCCCCAACGCCCTTCCTCGTCGCCGGGGCCCAGTTGTTCCCCTTCCGGAAGATAGATCGGCTGCGATTCGCCGCCAAATCCATCGGTTCCGTCGCTGCCGACGCTCGTGAACAACTGCTGAACGCCCGTTGCGATGGTCCGCTCATCATCGGTAAAGAACGCGGTCGACGCGCCCAATATGCGTGCCTCGCCCGGATGCAGGCCGAGCACGACTGCACGGGCGGCGGGCGAGTCTTCGGCCTCGAGATAACGTTCGGCCGCGAGAGCCAGACGGCGGTCGCCGCTTTTGACAAATTCGGCAACCTTGCCCGCCGGCAGCGACGCACGGATCATCCGGGCACAGGCGAGCATCGCGGTCTTTGCCTCGGCATTTTCGGCCGCGAGTATTGCGTCATAGTCGTTTGGGTCCTCGACCATACACGCAACGATGCCGTTCGCCGTCGGCGAACCTGTCCGGGCGTCAAACATATCGGTCGATAACTGGGTTTTGATCACCCGCCGCATTGCGAGCAGACGGACGACCGACGGCAGGTCTGCACGGTCGGCCTTAAGGTCGCGCAGAAACAAAACGTTGACCGACACGTTTGGCCAGCGAAGTGCTGTGATCCGCAGCACGTGAGCCGTATTTTGGTCGCGTTTATCGAGCGACTCGAGGCGAGAAATGAGGCCGTAAACCAGTTCGTCGCTGACCTCGCTCGTGACCAGCAGACGTTCACCTAAAAGCTGTTTGATATCGCTCTGACTCAGCGGCCCGGGCTTGTACATCGGTGTATTGTCGTTCTGATACGGCGATTCGCTCAGGGTGTTTGCACCGGTTGCCGCCGCATTGGCCGCGGCATTCATCCGCTCTTGGTTGGCGAACTGACGTCTCGCTGCCGTTTCGAGGGCGTCGACCTGTTCACCGACGGAAAAACCGCTGCATTTCAGGATCGCCTCGATCGCCGACACACGTTCGTAGCCCTCCATTTCGTTCAGCACCCGCCGAAGTGCCGGGCCCGCCGAGGGATCTGCCTGGAAAGCCAGGGCACCGATCGCCGATGACCGAAAGGCGTATGCCTCGACCTCGATCATCGCCGGTGCGTTCGCCGCCGCGGCGTTTGCCGGAAATCGACCGGGGCCGGCGACGTTCGCCGCGGGCCTATTTGACATCGGCATGTTAGCAGCGGGGTTGTTGGCGGCGTAGGCGGTCTGCTTTTTCTTCTCATCCAGCATCTTGATGAGCCCCGGTACGCTTTCGGGTATCTTGACGGTGCGAAGCGCGTTCAGGATGCCTTCGCGGGCAGCCGCAATGTCGTTGGCCCAGTGCGGATCCTCGAGCCACGGCAGCATCGCGCGAACGACCTCCGGTTTCGATTGGTTGCCGCGAAGCAGGAGATTTCGGACCGCGGCGGTCCTGACCGCTTTGTCGCTGCTCCCGAGCAACTGGATCATCTTGTCGACGTATTTTTCCGCCGGCGAGATGTTTATCAGCGTTGTCAGTCCGGTATAGCCGTTCAGATCCGCGAGCGTCGGGTCGCTAAGCAGCGACATGTACCATTCGTCGCGTCCCGGCCATTCTTTTTCGCTGACAAGAGCGTCCATCGCCAGATCGCGGGTTGGGCCGCCGAGGGTCTTGTCTTCGACCACGGCTTTCAGTTCGTCGCGATAACGCTCGATATCGCTCAACGAATCTGAATCGACCGCGTGTCGGTACAACGCCCATTTAGCCAAAACGCGCGACGCTTTGTCCGACGCGTTGGCGTACAATTTGTCGATGAGCGGCTTTGCCTTGCTAAAATCGGTCCGTGTGAGAGCAAGTAGTTCGTCCTGGTTGGTGACGTATGTGTCGGTGTCGCCGGCCTTTTGAGCCAGCCGCAGGAGTTCGTCCGAGAACGCCGGGCTGTGATAGATGAGCCAATCCTTAATCAGCTTTCGCTCGTCCTTGCTGAAAACGCCGGTCGTTCCCTCGCGGTCAAAGACATTTTTGACAAAATCCGCTGTCTTTTCGCCATCGGGGAAAGATCCGATCAGTTTTACGAGTTTTGTCGGGTCTTTGTCGATCTCCTTAAACAGGCGATCGAGCGTTCGCTCAGACGGTTCGGGTGAGTAGGTCAGCGTCGAACGCTGTCGCTGGATGGCGGCCCAGTATTCGACCAGATCGTCGATCGAGGCATCGTCGGACGGCGGTTTGCTCTGATCGAAAAACTCGGACGCGCGTTTTGAACCCGCGTGCCGTCGCGCGAGCGGATTTGGCGGCGGCGGCGCCGGCAATTGCAGCAAGCCGGAAACGACGTCTTCTTTTGCGTTTGTCGACGGCAAAAAGACCAACGCCTCAAATATCAACAATGCCGCACACAGGCCGATCGCCGAATAAACTCGTTTCATTGTTTGGGAAACTCCCTTTCGCCTTAGTAATGCGATTATAACCCTAAATGGTGCGAAGCGATCATTTTTTCGCGCCGCCGCCCGCTAAATATTCCGCCCGATCATGCATCGCGGTAGCTTGCTGATTTGGGTGAGCAAAGTTATGCTCACTTTCATATGGTTAGAACGATAATGCCGCTCATCTTTGCATTGGCCCTCGCGTCGATGTCGACCGCTCAGGGACGTTCGTCCGAGGACATCCGCCGGCAGATCCGCGAGCTCAAGGCCGACAAGATGTTTACACTGACATATGATCAGGGTTCAGACGCGACGAAGCTGTTGGCGGTTGCCGAAAATCTTCCGCAGAAAGAGGCCGAAAAGGCAGGCACACAGGCGATCAATTTCGCAACGGCATTTACCTTTTCAGGCAAAATACTGAAAACGGCTCCGGCAGCGATCAATCTCTCGTTCTGGGTGATGGCCAAAAAACCACAATTTGCCGCCGCTCACCGGTGGATAGTAACCGCCGGAGCCGTAACCGTCGACCTCGGCGAAGCCCGTTACACGGCGAAACCAGCGGACAATATGGAGTACCTTAATTTCGTTGTGACCCGCGACGATCTCAAAAAGATATCGGCGGCCGGAGCCAAATTCAAACTCGGCAATGCCGATTTCACCTTTACGCCGGCACAGACAAAGCTGCTCGCCGATCTCGTCACGATCTCGACACCATAATGGACATCAACGACATCATCGCCGCCAAAGAGCGGATCGCTCCCTACATCAAACGCACGCCGCTCGAACGAAGTGACGCGATATCTAAACGTCTCGGCGTCGAGACGTACGTCAAATTTGAGCTGTTTCAAAAGACCGGAGCGTTCAAAGCTCGCGGTGGATTTAACAAGCTGCTGTGTCTCACGCCGGCGGAACGCGAGAGCGGCGTTGTCGCTGTCAGCGGTGGCAATCATGCTCAGGCCGTCGCACACGCGGCGGCGACCCTCGGCATCTCTTCGGTCATCGTGATGCCGGCCAACACGCCAAAGATATACCTCGACGCCACCCGCGGATACGGTGCAACCGTCGATCTTCAGCCGTCGATCGCCGATGCGTTTGCTAAGATCGAACATTACACCGCCAAGGGAATGGTGTTTGTTCACCCGTTTGATGACGAACACGTGATGGCCGGGCAGGGAACTGTCGGCCTGGAGATAATCGAGGATCTGCCGGGCGTGACCGATGTCATACTGAGCATCGGCGGCGGCGGTTTGGCGGCCGGCGTTGGTGTGGCAATGCGGGCCGAGGATCGGGGCATACGGGTCTGGGGTGTCGAAACGATCGGCGCTGACGCCATGTCGCAGGCGATCGCCGCCGGCCACCCGGTGCAGCTCGCCGCGATCACGTCGATCGCCAAAACGCTCGGTGCTCCGGCGGTGACCGATAACAGCCTTGCCCTTACGCAAAAGTACCTCGAATCGGTCACCACGGTCACCGATGCTGAGGCCGTCGAATCTATGACTTGGATCCTCGAACGGCTCAAGGTCATCACCGAGCCCGCCGCTTCGTGCACGCTTGCCGCCGCCGAAAAATTGCGCGGCAATTTCGGCGCGGACACGCGTCTCGTGCTGATACTCTGCGGCGGCAATACGTCTGCCGCCGATCTTTGTAGTTATATTTAGGCCTGCTGCTCGGCGGGCTCGGCCGTCTCTTCGACGTCGACGATCATGGCCGCTGCCGCGGAACCGGCTTTCGATTTTGGAACCGGTTTGGCGTAACCTTTGCGTGCGTTGAGCAATATCGCGTTGAGCTTGATACGTCGCCGCCCGGTCACTTTCTCTTCGTTCTCAGAGTGCTGGTAGTTGAACGAGTAGGTAAAATGCCCGGCTGACAGCTTTTTGCAGACGTCCTCGTTCAGATGAAACCGAAAGGCGTCGGCATAATGGCCAAGACCCTCGTCGCAATGGCCGAGCAACTCGCCCTCGACATTGTCCATATATACCGGGACGCTTTCGATGGCGTCACAGCGGGCGTAGAGATCGCCAAGCACGTGCCGGCGAGAAATAGATATCGGACCAAATGACATGATGTAACGATAACACGGATTTACCGTAAAATGTGGAAAAAAAAGAAAAATGCCCGCTGGAGCCGTAGCTCGCGGGCATTTTCCTTCATTACTTGTTAGCTACAAGCTGCTCTTACCAACGGCCGCCGCCGCCGTATCCGCCGCCGCCGCCGCGGTTACCACCACCGCCGCCGCCGCTGCCGCCACGGCCACCGCCGCCGCCACCGTATCCACCACGACCGCCACCGCCGCCGCCACCGCGGCTTTCCTGCGGTTTGGCTTCGTTGACTTTCAGTTCACGGCCGTCGACCTCTTTGCCGTTGAGCTGAGCGATGGCATTTTCGCCTTCGGCCTGCGACGACATTTCGACGAATCCGAAACCGCGTGAGCGGCCCGTTTCGCGATCTTCGATGATGTTAGCCGACTCGACAGTACCGATGGCGCCGAACAGATCGTTCA
Organism: Chloracidobacterium sp.; assembly: GCA_043788335.1. GTDB lineage: Bacteria > Acidobacteriota > Blastocatellia > Pyrinomonadales > Pyrinomonadaceae > OLB17. The sequence goes on from JAYVUD010000244.1 coordinate 15,580, forward strand.
GATCCTGATTGCTTGTATTAAAGGACAGATTTCCTACGTAGAGTTTCATTGACATTAAATTATTTTCCTTTCCCGATTTCCGGGTCCTGCAGAAGCGTCGAAATGTGCGTACTTGCCCTTGCGGGGAAAGGACGATTTCGGATACTCAAAACTACTTAGAGAGCAACTTCTTAAATTTCAAACCGACCTGCTCTCACACTTATCCAAAACCGTTAAGACGAGTCGCGTTGCCCTGTGGAACGCGAGAGTAGGATTACTTTAGAGATAATGAACGCTCCACCGGGAAATAGCAAGCACTATTTTACGAAACATTGTTTTACGCAACGGTCAGAACCACCCACTGACGCGGCAGGTTGAAGTCGGAGTCGTATGCCCAAGCTCTAACGGGTCAGAGACGGAAACTACAATGACCGACATTTTTTTCGAGCTTTCATGCATTTCCGGGTCAAACCGCTTTCTTCGAATTGACGATTTGCGATTTTCCATTCACGATGCCAATCATGAAAACACGAATGTTAGTACTTGAGCTCCTTATCGTCAGCTATGCCGGTATTGCCTCCGCCCAGGCTGCCAAGGCCGCTCCAGAGCTGACGCGCCGGCTAAACGAGTTCCTGGCCGGAGTAAACGATCCTGCCGTCCACGACCGTTTCTGGGCTGAGGATCTCATCTACACGCGTTCCACGGGCGTGCGGACCAACAAAGCAGAAATGATGAAAGGAATGCACAACCGTCAGGCGCCCAAACCCGATGCCCCGGTCACAACCTACACCGCCGAAGATGTCCAGATCCACCAATACGGCAGCACGGCGGTCGTTGCCTTTCGCCTCGTCTCCAGAACCCAAAAAGGCACCGAAACCGTGATCGCAAACAACCTCAACACAGGCGTTTTCATTAAACGCAAAAACCGTTGGCAAGCCGTCGCCTGGCAATCGACCGTAGTCCCTAAGTAAAGTCAGAACCACCCTGCGTAAGCGGGTGGGTTCCCCCAAGTCCCGAGTACCACGGCAGAAGGCAATAGGGCAGTATGCAGCGAAGGGGACCAGAGACAGCAGCCAGGAGACGGGAATCGGAAGATCACACAGGTCAGAACCGCCTCGGGTTGAAGCGGCTGGCCGGGCCCATTGTTTTCGTCCCATTTTCGAGATAACATTTCAGGGGAATAGAGGAATACGGGAGGCAAACAAATGTCCGGAACTTGCAGATGCGTTCGATCAAATAGCGACACCGGAGATCATTGGCTGACAGCCGGCATGGTTTCCTTCTTTTGGAAGTCGACGGGCCTGCTCGTCCTTGCGGCCGGCCTTGGGATGTCAATAGCTGCTCAAGGCGTTCCGAATAACTTGCCAACACCGACGCCAACGCCATCGTTTTCGGAATCGCAGCCTTACGCCGAGACGGTCGCTCCCGGGCCCGAGACTGCCAAGCCAAAAAAGGAGCCCAAACCCAAACCGCCAAAGCCAGGTGCAACGCCTGTCGTAATAGATCCAAACGCTCCCGTCGAACTCCAGGTTGCTGTGATCGACAATTCCGGACAAATGGTAAAGGGACTGAGGCAGGCCGATTTTACCGTTTTCATCGACGGCGGGGAACAGGAACTCGTTTCATTCGCCGCCGACGAACGGCCGCTGAACATCGTATTCCTGATCGACACCAGCCCGTCCAATCTCTTTGCGATCAACGCGATCCAGGAATTTCTTAATCGTGAGATCGCCCACTTGCGGCTAACGGACGTCGTGAGCATTGTTGCATTCAATATGGAGGTCAAGGTCCTGATCGAATCGAGCACGGACCGCACGGCGATAGCAAAGGCAATAGATAAGCTGAAGTATGATGACGGGACATCACTTTACGACACGGTCGGCGATACACTGAATAAGAAGATTGGCTGGCGTGACGGGGTGCCGACCGTCGTGCTGGTTACCGATGGCGTTGACACCGCTTCGCGCAGATTTAACCGTTCGACGTCGCTCGTCGCAGCACGAGGCGGCGGTGTCCCATTCTTTGTACTCTATGTAGATAATTTTACCGATTATACAAAGAGGGCTCAACCCGTTCTGATGCCCGGTCATCACCCGGTATATGGCGTTCCCCCGTTGGCGGGTGGAACAAAAGAGGATTTCTTGGCGGGTCGGCGCTATTTGGTCGACCTTTACAGTTTGACCGGCGGCATCGGTTTCCAATTTGAGCCCCGCTCATCCGCTCTCCTCAATATCGGCGATATGCTGCGTATGCGATACACCCTGACGTTCAAACATCCGCCGCCCATCCTGGGCCAACTCCGCGAAATCAAGATCCGCGTCGCCCGCCCGTACCTGAAGATCATCTCGCGGCCCGTTCTGATCGATTGACGCGTCGGGCCGTGACGACCGATCCGTTGCCAACATCCCGCTTTCGAAACGGCGTCTCTGGGGGAACATTCACATTTCCGTGCGGTTGCGATCTTTGAACTCCCAACCCACTGTGACTTCTCTATGGGCGATGTGCTAAACCCCGGAACCCAGAACTCCGAACCCCAAACCCTACTTCGGCAGGGTCCGCTCGAGAGTATCGAGCAATGCATAACCCTGGAGGAGGCGTTGGTTGAGGACGAGGACTTTGCCATCCGGGGCCAGGAGGACGGTCGACGGGTATTCCTGCAGGCGGTAGGTCACCTCGCGGAGTTGTTTGGTGCTGTCGTTGGTCGCCTGCGGCCAGGTGATCTTGTTTTTGGCAAGGTAGCCGCGAAGAGTCTCGATCTTTTCGTCCGAATCGCCACCGAGTATCTCGAACCCGCGTTTCTTAAATCGTTCGTACGCTTCCAGTTGGAAAGGCGTTTCCCGCGTGCAGTCGCCGCACCAGACGCCCCAGAAATCGACCAATACGTACTTCCCGCGAAGATCCGAGAGTTTTCGCTCCTTGCCGGCCATATCGAAAAACGCAAAATCCGGCATCTCACGTTCGACCTCGAGGTCGGTGCGGGTGTATTCTGAGCGTTCACGCTGACGGACGACGATATTTCCGGTCGCCATATCAATCATATGCGTTGAGACATATATGTTGCCGATCGGGAACACGGGCTCTTCGGCGGAGGCGTATTGCGTCTCGACCGAAAACTGCTCGTCGCGAATGTGTCCGTTGCCGTCGACGTCGACTCCGTACAGGCCCTCGTTCGTACTGATCGCCGGTGCACTGGGTGCGAACGGGTATTGGAATAAAACATTTTGTTCGCCGACCCTCACCCGCCCGTAGGCGAGAGCATAGGCCGTCTGCTCGATCAGGCGCTGGCCGGGGCTAAGATTTGGATCGCTGAGTCCGCGAAAATACCGTACCCAGATCGGGTAATCTTTGAAGAATGCATTCTTGATCGGCAGCCGCAAGACCAACGAGTACTGGTTAGTGCCGGCAACGGGCGACATCGGCATTTGCTCGGCCGTCTCAAAGATGCCGTTGCCATTGCCGTCAACCCACAGGAACGGCGGACCGGTCGGCGGATCGACGAGAAACATAATGGATTTGCTCGACGACGAGCGAATATCGATCAGTGCTCCGACCGCGACCTTTGACCCCGCGGGCGGTTGGGCCTCAACCTGAGACGCGGCGAGCTTTTCGACCGGAGCATAGACACGCTTATAGACGTGGACCATGTCCGGAGCGAGCTGCGGATCAAGCTTGCCTGTAAACTCGCGCGGAGCTTGCCCCCAGTTCACCGACACCACTAAGACGATCGAAACAGCCAAAAACGCAAGATGCCTCATACCAAGAAGATTACCACACTGTCGCGGAAGAGATATGTGCCCGCGAAATACACGAAAGTACACTAAACTGAACCTTCTACTCACTCAAGCACCGCCAAATGACCGATATGCTCGTCGCCGTAAAAATGCCAATGGGGCGGAATGATGTTGGTGCACCACGCGGTCTGTTGTGCACCGGTCGAGTGCCGGGAAAGCGGAGAACAGAAAAATAAAAAGGCCCCGTTGTTTCCAACGAGGCCTTTTTTTGGACTAGAAGAACCCAGTCGCTACCGCTCCCGGTTCTGACTTCGGAGCCCATACCGCTCGCGGTTCTGACTTATGCCGACGCTTTTGCCTTTTTCTCGCGTTTGAGGCCGCCGATCTGGACCATCGGTTCTGCCTTGATCTGGGCTTTGTCCATGACCATCTGCTGGTAGAGTTTACGCATCATCTGCATTTCCTCGGCAGCGGTCTTGGGGCCTTCCATTTCCGGCTTGTTCGGACGGGTGAGATCGACTTCGTTAAGGTTCAGGTTGTGGGTCGAATCGCCCATGTCCACTTCCTTACCGCGGGCAAACACCTCGTGGCGGCCGTGGTCTTTGTACCACTGAGCAACCGTAGCATTTTGGTGCATGTGCTCGATGATGTTGCGCCAGCCGATACCGGTGTTATACGCACAGAACGAAATTTCGCCCTCTTGCGTGCCGTACGGGATGATGCACATTTCGGTACGTCGGAAATCGTAGTTGAACAGGTCCTGGAACCACATGCCGGCAATAAAGAGGAAGTTCCACGGATCGGCACGACGTTTCTCGATGTCCTCAGCCGTGCGGTCGCCGCCGACCTTGCCATAATCTTTGCCGGACAGGCCAAACGATTTGTCGAACTTCATCAGAATGCCCTTGAGCGTCAGACTGTTCGGAGCACCATACGGATTGTAATTCTTGAGCAGTGCGAGGCCCATCATGATATTTGAGAACCACTTGCCGCGGTTCGTATCGGTGATGTGCTGCATGTCCTTGACCAGGCCCTGAATGTTCAGGAACTGGGGAACCGGTGCCATTTCCTTGGTCTCTTTGTTGACCATGACGGCGGTGCCGACACCGCAATTCGGATGGCAACCGCATGAGACCTGGCCCCAATCGCTCTCGGGCCCGTGAACGACGTCCGCGAAATCGGCGAACGCTCCCATCAGCGAGAGCGGGAACCAGTCACGCGTCGGTTCGGTGATGCCGACCTGTTTCTGCACGTCGTGTGCAAGGTGGGCAAGCGTATAACGCTGCTGCAGGCGACGCTCCGGCGTGATGTGCTCGTCGCGGCCGGTGAACGACACGGGCTGGAACGCGATGAACGAGATCTTCTTAGGATTTTCGAGAGCAAACCGGATGATCGTTCCGACCTGATCGTTATTGATGCCGTTTACCAGCGTTGTGACGAGGATGATGTCCACGCCCGCTTCGTGCAGGTTGTTGATCGCGCGCAATTTGACGTCAAATAGGTTGCCGATCTGGCGGTGCGAGTTGGCATCGTTGCCGATACCGTCGAACTGCAGATAGACAAAGCGAAGGCCGGCTTCGGCTGCTTCGCGGCAAAAATCTTTTGATTTGGCAAACTCGATACCGTTGGTCGCGGCCTGTACCGAGTTGTAACCGACCTTTCGGGCATAACGGACCGCATCGAGGAAGTAAGGGCTGAGCGTCGGCTCACCGCCCGAATACTGCACCGACATCTGACGACGCGGTTTGATCTGGATGGCGTTGTCGAGGATCTCGCTCACGTCTTCCATCGAGAGTTCGTGGACGAATCCGACCTGATTGGCATCCATAAAGCACGGATCGCACATCATGTTGCAGCGATTGGTCAGATCGACGGTCAAAACAGCACCGCGGCCGTACTTGACCGATGAGGTGCCGTGATTGTGCAGCTTTTCGTCATTGTGCGAGTCGATGTCGCGGCCCGGGAACAGCGTCTCGATGTGCTGCAGAAACTTAGAGTCGATCGCCATCATGTCTTCGAAATGGCCGTGCTCGGGACAATCTTTGATCATCCAGACCTGGCCATCGCGTTCGATGATCTGAGCCTTGATCTCGCCGACCTTTTCATTGATCAAAAGTGAGACGTCCTGCTTGCCGGCGAGGATGTCCTCGCGCGCCTCAATGACACAGTTCGGGCACAGACTGTCCGTCTGACGCGGAAAACCAAGCGTCGGCTTGGATTTCTGCCACGACTTCAGGATCGGCTTGTCCGACCATTTCGGCGTGAACGACGGATTCGGCTTAAACTGGTTAACCGACTTAACTGCATTAAAGACGCCACTTGCGACGTACGTCAAACCTTTTTCAAAATGTTTAATAGGTCTCATGAATATAGTTCTCCAACCACAGATGTGATCAATGTGCTCAACCGATGTAATTTAAATGTTTCGAGCAACGCGATTTGTCACGATACTGTCTGCAATGGCCGTGCCACTGATGCCGATCCGAGCTGCCGGCTGTAACTCCAAACAATATAGGGGTTTAGCGGATCTAAAATCATTCTCAGCGCTAGTGTTGCCTGTGTCATAGCGACACGATGACACGGCGGCTGATCCAATTAAGACAATTTGACACAGCAAATTTTCATATGTTTACCGCCTACGATCGCGTCATGGGGAGCGATCTGCCGATGCTTAACGATGCTTAACGCTTCGACGATAACCGGCCGATGAGGGCAACACCGGCTCATTTAACTATATGAAAATAATGACAGATAGATGCATCTTATGCATTAATGTACACATAACGTACATAGTTAAGCAATATAGTTACCATCTACTTTAAATAATAGACGATAAAGCGAAGAAAACAAGTATTTTAATGGCATTCTCCAATGTCTTTACACTGCATTTCTTAATGTGATACCTTTGCTCACATTCCAAGGGAAATCGGGCGTGTTTTTTGCCCCATGACCAAGAAATCATTTTTTTCGACAACAAGTTTCGGTAAAGCAGTACGATTTAGTAAGCCCAATTGCGAGATCAATAAATGTCAATACGCTTTGGTACATCAGGCTGGCGGGCGATCATCGCGGACGATTTTACGTTCGACGCGGTTCGGGTCGTGACTGAGGCGATCTGTAGCCACCTAGACGAGACCACCGATTCGGCGGAAAGGACATTGATCATCGGACACGATTCGCGATTTATGGGCGAACGCTTTTCGTCCGTAGCCGCTGATATCGCCGCGAGCCGCGGATTTCGAGTTTTATTATGTACGCGGCCAACGCCGACGCCGACCATTTCGCACGCGATCCGCGATCAAGGTGCATTGGGCGGCATGAACTTTACGGCGTCGCACAACCCGCCTGAGTACCAGGGCATTAAATTTTCGACGGCCGACGGAGCTCCGGCTCTGCCGGACGTGACCGGACAGATCGAGGCGGGCATTGCGGCAAAGGTGACGGCCGAATCGCGAGCAGGCGGCTCGGTCGAGTCGTTCGAACCGCGGGCGGCGTATCTCGACGATCTAGCGACGAAGGTCCGGTTTGACGTAATTGCAGCGGCAGGAGGCCGATATGCCTACGACGCCCTTTGGGGTACCGGGCGAGGCTACCTGGACAAATGTCTCCGCGACCGCAGGTTGGAGGTTGAGACCATCCACGACTGGCGCGATGTCACCTTTGGCGGGCGGTCACCGGAACCGGGCAACGACCATTTGGACGAATTGAAACACGCCGTCACGACAAAGGGCCTAACGATGGGCCTCGCGACGGACGGCGACGGTGATCGGTTTGGGGTCGTGGATGCTGACGGAACGTTTATCGAACCAAACCAGTTGGTCGCGTTATTGACCGATTATTTGGCAGAGAGCCGCGGTTGGACGCTCGGCGTCGCCCGAAGTGTTGCAACTTCGCATCTCGTCGACCGTGTAGCTAAACTACGCGGGCTTACGCTCTACGAAACGCCGGTCGGATTTAAGTACATCGGCGAGTTGATAAACAAGGACGAGATCATACTCGGCGGCGAGGAATCTGCCGGGCTCTCGATCCGCGGCCACTATCCGGAAAAAGACGGCATTCTGGCATGTCTCTTAGCGGCCGAGGCAGTCGCAACTCGCGGCGTAAGCCTGGTCGAACAGCTCAACGAACTTTATCGCAAAGTCGGGAGGCTTGAGTCAGGCAGAATAGGCGTGAAATTGACGCCGGAAGTCTCGGCGAAATTAAAAGAAAAACTCGCGCTTGATCCGACGGAGATCGCCGGCCGCAAGATCGAGAGCGTAAATCGCCTCGACGGTGTGAAATTTCTATTCGCAAACGGTGCGTGGATGCTGCTAAGGCCATCGGGAACCGAGCCGATGGTGAGAATATATGCCGAGAGCGAGAGTGCAAGCGACCTCGAATGGTTGCTCGACCGGGGACGGTCGTATCTGATGGACTGAGAGTGGTTACAGACCGATGAGAGCAAGAGCAAAAGATAATACGACGGGTTCACGGCGGCGAACAGTTCCGCTCTGGGTGGCGTTTGTGATCGTCCTATCAATGTCGGCGATGCTCTGGCTTTCGATAAATTATCGTTCGTTTGCGGTCATGACCGAGCAGCGTCAGGAAAATGAACAGCTTTCGACCAAGATCCAGAGTCTGACGGACGAAAACCTTCAGATCCAGGAAGAGATACACAGTTTGAAG
>JAYVUD010000245.1:0-13976 GCA_043788335.1 Chloracidobacterium sp.
GAGAAAACAAAAACGCTCGGATTATACGAATACGTTGGGCCCTAATTTCGTTCTTCGTTGTATTGTATAGGTGAATTTTGAGCGGGGGAGATAGCCGAACAGAGCAATGGTGAAAATCGTGCCAGGGCTGCATTGCTGCAATTCGCCCGAGATTTTTTTAGGTTACGACATGCGGGGCCCGTTTGATCTTTTTCAGTTCGTCTTTTTCCTTTGACTCGGCGAATTGAAGGTCGCAGCGCATTTGCAGATTGAGCCAGAATCCGGCCGAGTTGCCGAAATATTTCGCCAAACGCAGTGCCGTGCTCGGCGTCAGGCCCCGCTTGCCCGATACGATCTCGTTTATTCGCTGAAACGGTACACGGATACTGTCTGCCAATTCTTTTTGGGTCAATCCCATCGGCATCAAAAAATCCTCACGCAGGATCTCGCCGGGATGTGTCGCTTTTCGGTTTGTTGGAATTCTGGTCATATATGGCCTGTTATTCGAAAAACAATCGGGGCCAGGCCCGCTATTTTGTCGATTCTCGTATATTTAAGACAACATTCCCTAAATAGGTCTCGCTCACCGGAGCGACAATCGTCTTGAATTCTTTGTCCGCGGGCGGGCGTTTGGCGGGGGTAACCGGCGGCAAGCCGCTCCGAAGTTGGGGGCGGCGACGGAGAAGCATGCTTCTCCGCAAATGGAGCGGCAAGCCGCGGGCCCAAATAGAGCGGCAAGCCGCCGGCCCAAATAGAGCGGCAAGCCGCGGGCCGAAATGGAGCGGCAAGCCGCGGGCCCAAACAGAGCGGCAAGCCGCGGGCGGAATTTTCGGGCGATGATTCGCGATAGTTTGCCTGTGCCTGCGGGCGCTCGCGGTCGTCACTCAGAGGGTGTCAGGAATATGGTGTAATTCAAATAAAAAGAGGCCGCCGTTGCAGGCAGCCTCTTTTGTTGTTTTAACGTAGTTCGAACCCGTTTAGATAAACGCGAAATCGAATTGGCCCTGGTGGATGGATTTGTCCGAGGCGATGTCGACGTTGCCGAGATAGACTTCGATCTCGTCGAGGACCTCGCGTTCCGTGCTGCGGAGCGTTTTGGCAACCTCCGGGTGAACACGCAGGGTCGTGTGATGGATGTCCTCGACATTCTTGGACAAGCGGCGTGCTTCGGACAGTATCTCGTAGCACAGGGTCGTCGGCGATTTGACCCAGCCGGCGCCTTCGCAGTAGTCGCACGGTGCGCACATTGTGCGCTCCAATGACTGTTTGACGCGCTTGCGGGTCATAATGATGAGCCCAAAATCGTTGAACGACAGCACCTTATTTGGGCTTCGGTCGGACGCCAACGCCTCCTGCAGAGCCTGCGACACCTTGTTCCGATTGCGTCGATCGTCCATATCGATCAGGTCGAGGACAATGATCCCCCCGAGATCTCGCAGACGGATCTGGCGGGCAATTTCATCAACGGCCTCCATGTTCGTTCTCGTTATAGTATCTTCCAAACGAGCGTTGCCTTTGCCGACAAATTTGCCGGTGTTGACGTCGATGGCGACGAGGGCTTCGGTCTGGTTGATGACGAGATAGCCGCCGCTCTTGAGCCAGACGCGGGGTTTTAGGGCCTTGTCGATCTCCTCCTGGACGCCGTAGTAATCGAGGATCGGCTCGTCGCGGGTGTAGAGCTTGATCCGATTGACCGAACGCGGCTGGATGAGGTTGATGAACTCGACCGTGCGGAGATATTCCTCCTCTGAGTCGACGCGGATCGCGGTGAAATCATCCGAAAGCTGATCGCGGAGCAAACGCTGCACGAGATCGAGGTCCTGATGGACGAGTGCGGGCGAGCGTTTTTTCTCGGACTGTTTGCGGGCGTCCTGCCAGGTGCGGACGAGGTATTTGGCGTCGTTTCTGAGGTCCTCTTCGGAAATGCCGATGCCGGCCGTGCGGACAATAAAGCCGCCCGACGGAATTTCGTCATCCTGGCGGATCCGCTGAATGAGCGTTCGAAGGCGGCTGCGTTCGCTGGAGGATTCGATCTTACGCGAAACGCCGAGGTGCTCGATCGTCGGCATATAGACCAGAAAACGGCCCGGCAGAGCGATGTGCGAAGTGATGCGGGCTCCTTTTTTGGCGATCGGTTCTTTGGCGATCTGAACGAGGATCTCCTGTCCCTCGCGGAGCAGGTCCGAGATCATGGCTTGCGGCGGGCGGTCACCACGGCCTCCGCGGTCATTTCGTCCGCGTCCACCGCGTTCGCGGTCGCCTGAGGGGCGGTCGTTGCTTGAGCGTTCGGGGCGTTCGGCACGCTGCGGACGGTCGCCGGACGGTCGGTCACCCGAAGGGCGATCGGCGGATGGGCGGTCTTCGCTTGGGCGGTCGCCGCGGTCATTACGGCCGCGTCCGCCGCGGGTGCGGCCACCGCGTGTGCGTTCGGGTGCGGGCTGCGGTTCGTCGGTGACGGGTTCGGCGGCGGGTTCGGGTGCGGAAACGGCTTCGACGGGTTCGCGTTCGACGGCGGCAACGGTTTCCGCTGCTTCGATGTCGGCGTCGGCAAATGGCGAATCGCCCGCGTCAAAGATCTCCTCGCCGTTCTCATCCGTCTGCTCGCCGCCCTTTGGCTTAGCGCCTCCGCGACGGCGGCCGCGTCCACCGCGGCGAACTGCCATCTCGGCGTTGTCGTCACTTACGCGAACGCTCGCCTCGCCGTCCTCGAGAGCGTCTGTCGCCTTGCCTTTTTTAACCTTGGCGGCTTTTGCTTTGGGTGCGGCGGCCGGTTTTTTGGCTTCTTTCGGAGCCTTTTCAGCTTTTGCTTTGGCGGCCGGTTTTTCCGGCTGCACGGCTTTCTCGGCTTTGGCGGTGGGCTTGGCAGCCTTTGCTCGGCCCTTGCCCTTGGCGGGTGCCGGTTCGTCGTCCTCGTCCGCTATCCGTTCAAATCCGCCGGCGTTTGCACTGACGTCGCCGAGCAGCGACCCGACCTCGGCGGTCGCGATGCTCTCCATATCAAATTCGATGGTGCGAACCTTGTGCACGATCGCCTCCTGCATATAGGCGTCCTTAAACATCTCGCCGGTCTCTTCGTCATCGCTGATGCGTTCAAATCCCGAGTTGTCGTATTCGATCTCGAATTTCGGCTCCTCGGCCTCGACGGCAATTTCAGGTGAGCTCTGTTCGTCGCGGCCCTTGCGACCGCCGCGTCCGCGACGGCTACGGCCGGAGCGTTCCTGCGGCTGTTCCGGTTCGGGCTGCGGTTCGGGGTCGCGTACGGGTTCGACTATCGAGATCGAACCGTCGTGATCGTGCGGTTCGTCGGCATCGTCGTCCTCTCCGCTCTCAACGATCGGTTCGGCAATTTCCTGAACCGACTCCATCTGTTTTTCGCGTTCGATACGGCTGCGGTCGATCTGTTCGTTGGCCTCGCGTTTGGCCTCTTCGGGTGAGCTTTTCTTGCTCTTTTCCATGACGATGCGTTCGATCTCTTCGTCCTCGTCGAAAAAGTCGGACACGTATAGAAACGCGTCGCGTTCGAGGCCGATATCGACAAACGCCGACTGCATGCCCGGCAGGACGCGCATTACGCGGCCCTTATAAACATTACCTGCGACGCCCTGATTTTCGTCGCCGCGTTCGATATAAAATTCGGTGACCTTACCATTTTCGAGAATGGCGATCTTCTTTTCGCGTCCGTTGACGCTGACTATCATTTCTTTTGACATAGACAATTCCTTATAAAATTCTAAATTTAGAATTGCCCGGCGGTGGTGATAACGACAGATGCGGCTTCAGATTTGCGGATGAAGGACAGAGTGGTGCTTTAGCTTGATCGGCAGAGTAGGGATTGCGTTGTGGTGTTGTATCTTAAACTCGGGCTTTGGGCCCAAATAGATAGGTGCTTCAGTTCATTCACGCAGGAAACTCTGTGTGAAACGGACGCCTTCGCCCCTTTCACTAAATCGGGGAGCACATATCGCAACTGTTACTGATCGTGCTCGAACCCTAACGAATATCGATCTCGATAAAAATTCTGTAAAAAATCCTCTAAAGCCTGCTGCCGATGCTCGCGTGAGCGACCAATACGGGCAAACTTTTACTAATATAACGGATGTTTATGGTTTAGTAAACCTAAAATGTGCGAATGCCGCTCCGATGATACCGGTGTGCGAGACTTATTTTAGGGAATGCTGTCTGAAATATCGGAGAATCGACAATATAGCGGGCCTGGCTCCGATCGGGCTGGCTGATCTTACGAATAAGTAGGAAGAATCAACCCAAAAGTAGGAATGATTCCTACCAAAACTTGAAGTGGGACAAAAGGTGGGACAGACTAAACTATTGTGTTTATTGGCCTAAACACGTTTTGTCCCATGTCCCACCGTTTTTTTGATTTTTCCCCGTCCCGCGGCGGGACATACGCGGGACAAGCCGCGGGACAGGGAAACTATTGAGAACATTAGGTTTAACCCGTTTTGTCCCGCTGTCCCGCGTATTTTTTTATTTGCGTTCGTCCTGATATAGGTTGTCAAATCGCCGCAAGTCCTGACCGGGGTTTACAGATTGATGGCTGGTTTTCAAAGATCGAGTTTCTAGATCTATTCTATCACGCGTGTCAAGTGCAGGTGTGCGTTGTGACGATGCAACGGGGCGGCGAGCCCGGCTGTGGGCATGGTGATCTGCGGCACGACGGGTTGAGTGTTACGCCCTTGCTGACGCGCGGGCTTGGGCACGCGATGCCCCGAGCCGTTAGCAAGGGCGATTCACCCGTCGCTGACGCGACACGGATCTCCGCGGCGAAGCCTACCGTGGGTTAAAACGACACGGCTACACTCAAAATACCGCTCGGCGGCAGAGCGTTTGGAAAGCCGGAGAGAAAATACCGTGAAATAATCGCATAAACACATGCCTGACTCTGATTCCTATCGCAGTTTTTGATTAAATTTCAGAAACCGTTCGGTTGCACTTGACACGTGCAATCGTTTGGTTGCATACTGTTGCTCGTGGTTATGAAACGAGACATTTTCCAGGCGATAGCCGACCCGACACGACGGGGTATCATTGCTCTGATCGCACTGCAGGCGATGACGCCGAACGCGCTTGCCGAAAATTTTCACACGACACGGCAGGCCGTTTCTAAACATCTGCGGATACTGACCGAGTGCGAGCTCGTCGTGCCCGAGCGACAGGGCCGCGAGATATATTACCGGCTCGAGATCGACAAGATGAAAGAGATCGACAAATGGTTGGAGAAATATCGAAAGATCTGGGAAACGCGGTTTAGCCAGCTAGAAGACGTACTGGCGACGCTCAAAGAAAAAAAGGGGTCCTAAGAAGTCCCAGTCGCTTTGTCAGTGACCTTCGTGTCTTCACTTGGTGCACTCTGTGTTAAAACAAAGTAACCACAAAGGCCACTAAGCTAGGACACAAAGTGCACGGAGTTTTCAGCAGAAAGAGGAAAAATACCATGGAAATGAATTTTATTGTCGATAAAGAGGCCAAAACGGTCTACATAACTAAAGAATTTGCCGCCGAACTCTCACTGGTCTGGGACGCGTATACCCAGGCGGAATTGCTCGACCAGTGGTGGGCACCGAAACCGATGACGTCGAGAACCAAGGTCATGGACTTTCGCGAAGGCGGCCGTCGATTTTACGCAATGGTCAGCCCTGACGGTGTCGAGCGGTGGAGCGTGCAGAAATACAAGTCGATCACGCCGAAAACTAACTTCCAATTTTACAACACCTTTGCCGACGCAGATGAGAACCTCCAATTGCCCGGCTCCGACTGGGACTTCGATTTCAGCGAGCTCGAAGGCAAGACGAAAGTCAGCATTTCGATCTATAACGAGTCGCTCGAACGGATGGAGAGGATCATCGCAGACGGTGGTTTCCAGGTGGGAACAAAGATGCAGCTCGAAAATCTAGAAGAGCTGCTCGCGAAATTATCGCAAAAATGATTTTCGTGATCACAGACTTTTGGATGAAATTCTTGCAGAACCTTTGCGTTCTTTGCGGCCTTTGCGTGAAAAGTCTTTTTTTAACGCAAAGACGCTAAGGCCGCAAAGGAAAGATGAGAAGACGAGCTATGGAATTCTAAGACAGGAGATAACAAAAAAATTATGGCACAGATCAACCCTCACATTAACTTCAACGGAAATGCGGAAGAAGCTTTTACATTTTACAGATCGGTATTTGGCGGAGAGTTCGAAAAGATCATTCGTTTCAAGGACTTGGCGATCGATGGATTTCCAGTAGCAGAACATGAAGCAAATAAAATAATGCACATTGCTCTTCCCATTGGCAAAACCACATTAATGGCCAATGACGTTCCGGAAATCATGGGACGAACAAATGAAAACGAAAACCGATCTAAGATATTTATCAGTACAGAAAGTCGTGAAGAAGCGGATAAATTATTCCACGGACTTTCAGCCGGCGGCCAGGTCGAAGGCCCGATCGGGGACAGTCCCTGGGGCACATATTTCGGTTGTTTCAGAGACAAATACGGAATCGAATGGATGGTGGACTTTGACCCCAATAATAACGGATAAATATGATCCGGAATTTTCGTATGAAAGTACAAGAACAGATCAACGACTACATCGCCAGCCAGCCTGAGCTAAAACGGAGCGACATGCAGGAGTTGCACGGCGTCATTCTGGGAATACAGCCGGGGTGTAAATTGTGGTTTCTGGATGGTAAGAACAGCGAGGGCAAGGTTGTTACTAATCCGGATATCGGGTACGGCTCTCGCCCTCATAGGTATGCCGATGGGTCGATCAGTGAGTTTTATCAGATCGGTATGAGCTCAAACAAAGCCGGGATGCCGGTCTATATCATGGGGATCGAAGACAAAAAACACCTGCCCGACACCTACGCCGAAACCATCGGCAAAGCAACCGTCACCGGCTATTGCATCAGGTTCAAAACCCTTAAGGATATAAACATCGACGTCCTCGCAGCGGCGATCGCGTTCGGGTTTGGGTTTGGGTTTGGGTTTGGGTTTGATCGGAGCGTCCTATGAATCCGTCTGGTTTTCTTACATTTATTCAGAACATAGTCGACGGAGATATTGTCGAAGTGGAACATTGTATCCTGCATGCTCCGGAGCTTACGACGATGACCGAACCGCAGGGTGCAACTCGGCTCAATGCGAAAGACTATTTTTTCGCCAAAATTTCACACTATCTTTATGCCGGTGACACCGCTCTCCACGTGGCCTCTGCGGCATGTTGCCGATCAATTGCGGAGCTACTAGTCGAGAACGGCGCCGGCCATCGGGCGAAGAATCGCCGCGGAGCTCAACCGATTCATTACGCCTCGGACGGAGGCAGCTCCGACCCGCAAGAGGTAACCGACATTGTTGCCTATTTGATATTGATCGGTGCCGATCTAAATGCGATCGATAGTTCAGGTGTGGCTCCGTTGCACAGGGCAGTGCGCCGACGCTCGTTGGCGGCGACCGCCGCTTTGCTCGACGGAGGAGCGGATGTCCGTCAGCGAAACAGATCTGGTTCGACGCCGCTCCATCTCGCGGTCCGGAACACCGGTGCGAGCGGCAGCGGGTCCGAGGATGCTCACCGACAGCAATCCGAGATCATCAAGCTGCTCCTCGAACGCGGAGCCCAACTGAGCGATAAGGACCAAAAAGGCACAACTGTGGAAGAGGCCGTAACAACTGAATGGATACGGAAGTTACTGATCTCTTTGCGTTGAAAATCACAATTTAAAACATTATGAGACAGAAACTAAATATCAAGACTACAGCTGTGCTTAAGTTGCTTGCTCTATCAGTGTTACTTTCGGGAGCTATATCCGCCCAGCAGAAACCCACAACAGGCTACGCGCCGGTTAATGGGTTGAAGATGTATTACGAGATCCGTGGGGAGGGTGAGCCTTTGGTGTTGCTGCATGGGGCGTTTATGGCGGTGTCGGGGGACTGGATCGACTGGATCAACGAGCTCGCCAAGACGCGGAAGGTGATCGCCGTCGATATGCAGGGCCACGGGCGGACGGCGGACATCAAGCGCGATATTACTTATGAAAACCTCGCCGACGATGTGGCGGGGCTGCTTGGGTATCTCAAGATCGAACGGGCGGACGTGATGGGTTACTCTTTGGGCGGCGGCGTGGCGATGCAGTGTGCGATCCGGCATCCGGAAAAGGTGCGAAAGGTCGTCGTCATCTCGCACCCGATCCGACGCGACGGCTGGGTCAAGGAAGCAAACGACTTTTGGCCGAACTTCAAGGTCGAGATGATGAAAGGCACGCCCGCCGAAACCGAGCGTGAAAAACTAAACCCTGTGCCAAACTCGTTCCCCGCTTTCTTCGAACACATCAAAGCCACGGCCATGAAACCGTATGACTTTGGCGCCGATAATATCAAAGCCACGAAAGCCCCGTTCTTCTTCATCAACGGCGACGCCGACGGCGTCCGCTTCGACCACATCGCCGAAATGTACCGCCTGAAAGGCGGCGGCAACTCCCACGCCGACATGATGCCCCGAACCGATTCGAGACTAGCCATCATCCCCAACACAACCCACGTCACGCTCATGAACAAGATGTCAATCATCGTCCCGATGGTAGTCGACTTTCTCGATGCAAAGCCTCCAAAGCAATAGTTTCCCGAGCCCCATCTTGGTTGCACACCAATTTCACGGAACTTTAACTCGCCTCCGAACTCGGGTGAAACCGATAGAATAATTTATGAAAGCGGGTTAAATTGCGTATAATCGACGTATGCCCGAGATAGCGAGATTTTACGGAATCATCATAAAACTATTTTTCGGAGATCATCCGCCGCCGCATTTTCATGCGGTTTACGGCGAGTATGTCGGGCTATTCGATTTGAACTCGCTCGAGATGTTCGAAGGCGATCTGCCGACTAGAGCGAAGAATCTCGTGGTCGAATGGGCGAAAGCAAACCAGACCGAACTGTTGGAAATTTGGAACACGCAGGAATTCAGAAAATTGCCGCCGCTAAAATAGTATGGATTATCCGAAAGTGAAGTCGGCAAAAGCACTTGACGGACACACGCTTTTGATCGAGTTCGACAACAACGAGAAAAAACTTTACGATGTCGGCCCGCTGCTCTCGAAAGAGATGTTCGCGCCGCTGAGGGACTTTTCGTTGTTCAGGAACGTACAGGTCGATCCTCACGGATATGCCGTTTTCTGGAACGACGAGATCGACCTTAGCGAATTTGAATTATGGCAGAACGGCGTTCAGATCGTCGCCCAGATGTAACTCTTCGAAATTTGAGATAAACCGAAAGAAATATATCGCAAAGTAAGAGGCAAGGGCGGGGCATGAGAATAATCTCAAGCACGGTCGTGAGAGGTGCGAACGGCCTGTACGGCTGCCGAGCCACACAAACGATATGGCACGACAGTCGGAATGTTGATGTATAATCACGCTATGAATACAACCCTCAAAACTAGCGTGGTTACCATTTCGCCGGAAATAATGAGCGGTGCCGCAGTTTTTGCGGGAACCCGAGTGCCGGCCCAGAGTCTGCTTGATTATCTTGCGGGTGGACATTCATTGGACGCGTTTCTTGAGGACTTTCCTACCGTCAAACGCGAGCAGGCCGTCCGGCTTTTGCAAGAGTTGAGTCATTCGTTCGAATTGGCGCTTGAGAAATGAGAATTCTTATCGATGAGTGCCTGCCCAAGAAACTTAAACTTGACCTGCCCGACCATTTCGTCAAAACCGTTCCTGAGGCAGGTTGGGCGGGAAAGCAGAACGGCGAGTTACTGAGGGTTGCAGAGCTTAATTTTGATGTACTGCTGACTAACGATTAGAACATGGAGCATCAACAGTACCTCAAGCAGTTTGACCTCGCATTCATCATTTTGGTCGCTCCGACAAACGACATAAACGACCTCAAACCTTTGATGCCGTCCGTCAACGAGGTTTTGCCAGGACTGAAGCCCGGCGATATAGTGCATATCAAATGACCTTGAGCTCAACAGGTAATATTTGGTCAAAAGGAGAAAACTATATGGCAAAGGTAACACGCATCGGCGGAATGTTTTTGGGCTGGGGCGGCTCGGTAAAAATGCTCGTGCTGCTGGTCGCCATTTTTGGTGTTTTTGCCGCTTCTGCCATCGCCCAGACGTCCGCAAGCGACGATCTCTGGCTTAGCCGAATGGTTGGGCACTGGGTTCTCGAGGGCCGGATCGCCGGACAGGAAACGATACACGACGTCGACGGTGAATGGGTTTTGAATCGTCTCTACGTCCGCCTCCACGAGGTGTCACGCGAGAAGGACGCCCGAGGCCAACCTGTCTATGAGGCGATCATATACGTCACCCGCGACGCGACGCAGGGCGAATACGCCGTCCTTTGGCTCGATAATACGGCGAGCGGCGCTTTCGCAGCCGAAGGCACCGGCCACGCGAAACCGAAGGGCGAGTCGCTGCCATTTGTTTTCAAGGACAGCCAGGGGACGATCTCATTCATCAATACTTTCGCTTACGACCCGACTGGCCGCACGTGGTCCTGGTCGATGGACAACGTCGAAAAGGGCGTCCCGAAGCCGTTCGGCCGGGTCAAACTTAGAGCTCGCTGATCGGCCTGTGTCTGAACCGTTGCTGCGATGCTATTTTTCTTGGGCGGTCATCGGCGGCAAACTCATAACCAGTATTCAACAAAAAAGGAAATTTAACCGACAGAAGATAAGTATATGGCAAAGATAACTGGAATCGGCGGCGTCTTTATTAAGAGCAAAGGCAAGGGCTCCGAATTGGCGGAGTGGTATAAAACGAACCTCGGCCTCGAACTCGAGAGTTGGGGCGGTGCGATCATAAAATGGCCGGGTGATGCACAACCCGACGGCGGCCTGACCGTATGGAGTTCGGCGGACCACGACTCGAAATGGTTTAGCCCGAGCGAATCCACCTTTATGATCAACTACCGCGTCGATAACATGGACGAAATGCTCGCGCAGCTTAAAGCTAACGGCATCGACATCCTCAAAGGCCCTGACGCCGAAGAAAACGGCAAATTTGCATGGATAATGGACCCCGACGGCAATAAGATCGAACTGTGGGAGCCGATGGCCTAAGCGAGAAGGCTACGGCGTAATTGAAAGTGATCCGCGTTTAGTAAGCGAGATCCTGCTCCTAACTTAAAACTATGCCAACTTTTAAGGATACCGTTGAGGGAATAGGGCTGGTGATCGATGCGGCCGGTGTGCTGGCGATCGTCATTGCTCTGTTGTTTGCCACGATCCGGTTTGCCGCGGTGGGACTTCGCGAGGATGAAGGTTTCCGGCGTTTTCGTCAGGACCTCGGCCGAGGAATTCTGCTCGGGCTCGAGTTTCTCGTCGCTGCCGACATTATCCGGACAGTCGCGGTCGTTCCGACGCTGGAGGGCGTGCTCGTTCTGGGCCTGATCGTCGTCATCCGAACCTTTTTAAGTATGGCATTACAGGTCGAGCTCGAAGGCCGCTGGCCGTGGCAGCACGATGCCAAGGGCTCGCCGAAACCCGACGCGGACACTGCTAGTCAGGCCAACGTGGCAAAAGATTAAGTTCCCGAACACGGGCGGCGAAAGCCCGCCGTCCAGGGTTTGAACCGAACACGGGATCGACACGATCGGCCGCCGGCCGCAAATTGACCGGTGCCGACAGACAGCAAAATAGCCTCACCCGCCGAATACGAAACGGTGTATAATTTGACCGAACAGCCAGTTGCAAAGCGAGGTGCTCTAATGAATCCAAATCCTGTCAATCGAATGAGTCCCGAGGATTACCTCAAATTTGAACGTGCGTCCGACATCAAACACGAGTACCTGAACGGCGTGATCGTGGCAATGTCCGGGGCGAAGCGCAATCACAATAAGATCGCCGCAAATCTCGGCGGGCTCTTGTGGCAGGCGTTGAAAGATCGTGAATGCGAGTTTTATCCAAGTGAGATGCGAGTGTTTATTCCCGACACCGGTCTCTACACATACCCGGACCTTGTCGTCGTGTGCGACGAGCCCAAATTTCAGGATGACGTTCACGATACGTTGTTAAATCCATTGATCCTGATCGAGATATTATCGGACTCGACGGAAAGCTATGACCGCGGCAAGAAGTTTCAGTTTTACCGGAGCATACAGTCGTTACGCGAATATGTACTAGTCTCTCAGGATCAAAGTCACGTTGAAAAATACGTCAAGCACGGCGACGGTTTTTGGCTCCTGTCGGAGGCGAGCGGAATGGATGGGGCGATCACGCTTGATTCGATCGAGTGTGACATTGCCCTCGTCGACGTTTACGACAAGGTGATTTTCGACGAGATTGCGAACGCCTGACAGATATTCGGGTCAGAACCCGGAGCTCCTTCGTTTTTCAATGCTTGGGCCTGTACATATACTAATGAAATCTAAACACCGTCTTGTTATCATCGCCTTTCTAACCATCCTGTCTGCCGGACTTACGGCAACTGCCCAGGCGATCCCAAAAGATCTCCTGATCACGCTCAAGCGAACGCAATGTTACGGTACCTGCCCGGCTTACACGTTGATGATCGACCATCGAGGCGTCGTATCGTTCAACGGCGAAGCCAATACTAAGGTCAAGGGCGGTGCCGTCGGCAAACTGACCGCCGCCAAGCTGAAAGTTCTGTTAAAACGTTTTGATGACGCAAAATTTGATTCGCTCAAGGACTCGTATAATGACGAGGAGTATTGCGGGCCGATGATCACCGATATGCCCTCAGAGACGCTTTCGTTGACGGCGTCGGGCAAAACGAAAAAGGTAGATCATTATTTTGGCTGCCGCGGCAAGGGTATCGGGGACGAACTCAAACGATTGTCCGACCTCGGCCATTTTATCGACGAGATCACCGGATCGAAACGATGGGTCGGTAAATAAGGTTCAACCGTAGCCGATGTCCGACCCCCGCACGAGCCTCATTCGCATCCTGCAAAACGCCCACGCCGGTGAGTGTGCGGCGGCGTTTGCCTATCGAGGGCATTGGCAGTCGCTGAGAGACTCTCCGGAAAAGACCCGCATCAAGGAGATCGAGGCTGAGGAGTGGGAACATCGTGAGCGGGTCTGCCATTGGCTCGAAAAACTCGATGCTAAACCACGCCCATTTCGCGAACGAGTATTCTGGACGATCGGCCGCACGCTCGGAGCAACGTGCTTTCTTTCCGGTTGGTTTATGCCGATGTATTTTGCCGGCCGGCTCGAGAGCGGCAACGTTATCGAGTATGAGGACGCCGCCCGTTTTGCCGCACAGCTCGAAATGGACGAGTGCTCCGCGGACCTCCTCGATATGGCGCGGGTCGAACTCGAACACGAGATGTTTTTTCGCCAAACTGTCACCGGCCATCGGCTTTTGCCGGTAATGAAAACTATATTTCGCTGGAGTTAAAGCCGAAACACGCAAAGGCCGATGTCTTGAAAGCCGGCACTGTTGAGGATTATCGGAATATTTAACCGCGGATGACGCGGATCTTAGGACTTCATCTACGAATAAATCTGTTAAATCTGCGTCATCGGCGGTGATAAAAGCGTCAATTCGTAGACCTTCATGCTTTTTAGACAGCCTCCGCACGTGATTTAGTTGATCCCAAATTCGGGGACATTTGAATTAGGGCAGATCTGCCTTTCTCTGATTTGTCACGCAAGCCGTCAGTTCTTTTATTTGCCCGGGTCCGGCATCGGCATCGTATTAGCGTACGTGATAAATTCCGCTAAGCCGGCGTCGGTCTTATTCTTAAACTTGTAAACCTGCACCAAACGGTCTTTCCAGGCGGCAGCCGCCGGGTTTTTTTCGGCCTCGCCGCGTTTCGACGCACGAGCGTAGGCATCCATCATCAGATCGATGACCTTGTCGATCTTTCCGCTCTCAACCTTAAAGTCCGCATCGCTCACGGTTTTCGCAGCGACCTTTGCCTTTAGCTCGGTCGACATTTTTTCGTACAGAGCTTCATAGTAGGCTGAGATCATATAATACGGCTCGGCACTGTTTTTGATCACCGAGTCGGTGAGCGTCGCCTTGTAGATC
>JAYVUD010000246.1:0-14397 GCA_043788335.1 Chloracidobacterium sp.
ACTTATGGAACTCCCGCAGTTGGCAATTTCACCGGTGTAACTGGAACCACAAATATTTCCACATCTGTAACGGGAAACTCCCTGACGATGTTGGCAACTGGAGCCTTCACCATTACGCCAGGTGGAAGCTTTACGATCAACCTTCGCTTCACGCCCACATCCGACGGTGTCTACGCGAACCCTCGGAGCGGTGGAACGGCATCAGTCGATCCTAATAATATCGTTCAGGAAAGTAACGAGAGTAACAATTCCTTCAGCGACGTAGTCCCTGTTTCCTGGTGCCCGGGGCCACCACCCTCCCCTACTCCTGTTCCCCTTCCGATTCAACCTGACCTGACTGCGGTCATGAGTTCGGGCCGGACGCCAATTGAGGGCTGGACAAGGCAATTTGGAACTAGCGGTGTGGATCAAACCCGTGCTGTCGCCGGCGACCGCGGAGGAAATACTTATGTCGGAGGCAGCACTACCGGAAACTTTGCCGGGGAACTTGGTTTTGGTGGTACAGATGCGTTTGTTCGAAAATACGACGCGAATGGAAACATCGTCTGGACCCGTCAGTTTGGGACAACCGATGTCGATATCACAAATGCAATATTCGTTGATTCGGTGGGAAATATTTACGTGGCGGGATATACGAGAGGTAGCTTTACGGGGCAACCCAATCTCGGTGGAAATGACGTATTTGTGCGGAAATATGACCAGCAAGGCAACGCTAAATGGACGCGTCAGTTTGGATCGACCGGCAGTGATCTGGGAAATGGCGTTGCTGTTGATATGGCCGGATATATCTATGTCGTGGGTTACACCGATGGCTCGCTCCCAGGTCAAACGTTAAGGGGATTGTCGGACGCCTTCATTCGGAAATACGATGCGGCCGGCAACATTATATGGACCCGGCAATTCGGCTCAGGCGGAGCCTTTGGATCGGGGGGCCAGGATTCTGCCTCTTCTGTTGCGGTGGATTCAAGCGGCAACCCATTTGTGTCTGGTTACACGGACGGTCAAGGATCATCGGACGGCGTGTTGGATGCTTTCCTACAAAAATTTGATACTGCCGGCAACACCGTTTGGCTTAGGGAATTTGGCTCGAGTGGAAACCAGGATGCTACTGCTGTCGCTCTCGATGCAGCCGGAAATGCTTATATTGTCGGTAACAATTTGGATAGCGGAAGCATAATATTTCGGAAATACGATTCAGCGGGTAATGCCATTTGGGGTGATTTGTTAAATTCCGCTCATGCCTACTCTGTCGCAGTCGATGCCGCAGGAAATTCGTATATTACAGGAGGGGCGGTGACATTGCCGGGCGAACCGAGCTATGGAGGCTTCGATGCCTTTGTTAGGAAATACGATACGGCTGGAACTATAGTGTGGACACGCCAATTCGGCACGCCAGGTTCCGACATTGCCTATGGTTCGTACGTAGACCCGAACGGAACTGTTACGACCGTGGGGGATACCAGTGATACCTTGCCCGGCCAAACAAGCGCAGGTGGGTATGACGGATTTGTCCGAAGGTATTCAGGTGGCACCGCTACCGCTTGCGGCGGTTGGACATGGACGATTACTGCCGTTAACCAAGGTTCCTTTCCAGGCGGGTTTCTGGTCGGTGATGTTATCCTCTCCAATAATTTACCGAGCGGCGGCGTTACCTACAGTGCTCCTACCGTCGGGAATTTCAGCGGTGTTACTGGAACAGGTAGTATTTCGGCTTCGATCGTCGGGAACAATCTTCGCGTAACTGCTGCTGACACGGTCACGATCTCTCAGGGCGGCAGGTTCACCGTCACTTTCAACGTGACTCCTTCAAATAACGTTGTGTATTCAAGTAGCGGAGTCGTCGATCCTGGGGATAAGATTGGCGAATCAAACGAGAGTAATAACTATTACAGCGATAAGGTCTTAGTTACTGGGTGCCCCACACCGACGCCTACTCCGACACCGACACCGACACCGACACCGACCCCTACTCCGACGCCTACTCCGATCCGGCATGTAGCCTTCGACTACGATGGCGACAGAAAGACGGACGTGTCGGTGTATCGGCCGTCGAACAACTCATGGTTTCTATATCGTTCAACGGCAGGTTTTGCGGGCTATCAGTTTGGTGCGGTGGGCGACTCGATCGTCCCGGCGGACTATACGGGCGACGGCAAGACGGATGTCGCGATCTGGCGGCCTTCGAATGGAAGCTGGTACATTCTCAGGAGCGAAGATTCGACTTTGCTCTTTGGCGGCGGGTTCGGGACAAGCGGTGATATTCCTGTTCCGGGAGATTTTGACGGCGACGGACGGGCCGACATTGCGGTATATCGCCCGGGTGCCCAGAGCTATTGGTATCTCAATCAATCGACCGCAGGATTTGCGGTCGTTGCGTTCGGCGTCGCGACAGATAAGCCGGCGATGGGCGATTTTGACGGTGACGGCAAAACAGACATCTCGGTCTACCGGCCAAGCCTGGGGCAATGGTTCCGGTTCAATAGCGGAAACGGGTCGTTTTACGGCGTCCAGTTTGGAGCGGTCGGGGACATGATCGTTCCGGCGGACTACACCGGCGACGGCAAAACCGACAACGCCATATTCCGCCCGTCGACCTCGACTTGGTACGTGCTTCGCAGCGAGAGTCCAACGTTCTACGGTGCCGCCTTCGGAGCCACCGGCGACATCCCGAGCCCCGGCGACTACGACGGCGACGGCAAAGCCGACCTCGCCGTCTGGCGCCCCGGTGCCCAAGGCATTTTCTACGTCCAACAATCCACCGCCGGCTTTGCCGCCATCCCCTGGGGCATCACCGGCGACCGCCCGACGGCGAATGCTTACGTGTATTGATGGTAAAGTCCCAGGCCCCAAGTCCTAAGAGTCCCAGGTGAAGAAGAAGGGGAGAAGGGGAGAAAATGAGAAGGGGAGAAAATGAGAAGGGGAGACGGGAGGTTTACCACATAGGAACATATGGCACATAGATCAGAATTTTCGTTCGTGCCCGTTGGTGCCCGTTCGTGGCTAAAAATCCTCCGTGTTCTCCGTGGCATTGCATCGTACGTCGGGGACAATTGACCGCTAAAGGCGTCAAAAGGCGCGAAACGAAAGCAGACATTTCGTGTCTTTTAGCATATTTCGCGGTTGAAACTCATCGCGAACCCAGTCGCTACCGCTCCCGGTTCTGACGATCGCATCGGGGTCATATCGGACGTCGCGGATATGGCTTCGATCGTCGCCATGCCCTCGGTGGGCTCCGTGGCCAAAATGCACGGGCCCGTTGCCCTCAACCACGAGATGGACGCTCTGGCGGCAATGTACGTTGCAAATCCGGTCGATGGTCTGAATGGTTGCGATCAAGCGGCCGAAACGGGCGAAATTTGTCAAAAAACCGGATTTTCCCTGATGTGACCTGGAGGGGGTTATGATGTGACCTGGACACCTGTTTCGGTGAAACTGGAGGCACCTAAATCGGGACCTGGACGCACTATTGTGCGACCTTAAAAACCACAACCGAAATGCCTGATCCTCCGCCGCGGCCCACCCACAACTTTTTCATTCCACCACCACCACCGCCGCGACCGACATTTGACGAACCCGTACGCGATTTCTCCGGTTTTGATATGGGCCGTGGAAGTTGCGGCGTGAAACTAAGGTTTGGAAAACCCATTCGCTATCCCAGTTCGAGAGCCTCGCCAAGCGACTCCCGGTTCTGACACTTTGTATTTGCTCACGTCGCCGCAACTTTTTCGTGCGGCGAGCGTGTGAGAAACTGCGGACGTTCTGTGGTAAACTCCTTTATTGCCCAGAGGCCCGAAATTTTTGCTCGTTTTGCGATATTCATTAGGTGTTAACTGACTTAAATCTAGCTACTAGGCCGTTTCGGAACCGCGTGTTCCCGTACCTTCTCTCGACGTTGCTGCTGCTCGTCGCGGCGATCGGGTTGATCGCTTGTCTGGCGTTTCTCAAGCAAAACTCCGACAAGAATAAGGAATATGTCGACCAGATCCAGACCCGGCAAGCCGAGATCGCGCGGCTCAAGGGCGAGGGCGAAAAAATCCAGCAGGCCCTGTCACCCGAGCAAAAAGCGATACTCAACGCTTCGCATAAGCTAGTTGACAGCAAAACGTTCGGCTGGTCGCGGCTCTTCGCAGATCTCGAATCCGTTTTGCCCGGCAGCGTCAGTGCCTCGCGCGTAACTGTCCAAAATATCTATAACGACAACGGCCGCATCAAGGCCGAACTCGAGGTTAGCGTCCTTAGCCGCGACTACACCGCCGTGATGTCGATGATCCAGAGTATGCAAAATTCGGGCATCTTCCAGGCCGAACTTCGCGGTCAGGACCTGCAGTCCAATGAGCGTATGACCTATACCGAATACACGCTCCACATCATCTATTCGCCGACATACGGCAGTACGGTCGCGACGGACGTCGCCCGCAACGAACAGGGAGGTGCCCGGTAATGACTGACGAAAATATCATTATTGACGAATCCGCCCTCCCGCCTCAGGGATCGCCCCAATTGCCGCTGTCCGTGCTGGTGACCCGCCGCCCGCGAAACGTCTACGCCGGTATGTGGGGCGTGCCCGAGATCATTGCCGTCGCCGTCGGTTCCCTCGCTCTGTTTGGTGCGATCCTGCTGTACTTGTTCGTCGTCGAGCCGTCGAACCGCGAACTTGCGAAAAATCGTTCTGAGGCCGATCGCCTTGAGGCTGAGCTTGCCACCGCTAAGATGAAATACGGCGAGATCACCTCGACCGAGGAACAGGTCGGCAAACTGCTCCGCAGCGTCGACGATTTTGAAACGCGATTTCTACCGGCTTCGACCAACGGCCAAAGTGCTCTGTACCAACGGCTTAACGGCCTGATCATCGCCTACGGCCTGACCAACACGACCGGCCCTGACTATGCTCCGCTCGGGACCGCCGATCAGAATGTCGCAAACCAAACCGACGCGCAACGCGGTCGCGAAAAATTTCGCAGCCTATTTCCGGGCGTTTATGTAACGATGACGCTCGAAGGTTCGTACCAAAGTTTACGGCGCTTTATCCGCGAGATCGAGGCGGGCAACGAGTTTGTCGTGATCAGTTCGATCACGCTCGAACCGTCCGAAAGCGAGGCGAAAAAGCCGCCTATCGGTGCTCCCCCCGCGCAGACCGCGACTAACCCGGCCGGTGCGAAACCGTTGGGAAATCCGAAAGATCAGATGGCCGGTTTGACGGGAGCGACTCGGACGGGTCCAATTACCGGGCAACCGCAGGCCGGCCCAACACCACAAAAGGGTAAGACGCACGGCGAGATCGTTGCATTGAGACTCGAGATGGCGGCGTATTTTCGCCGTGCAAACTACGCTCCGATGAGCTCACCTGCAGTTACAAAGTAGATTTTGAGAAATGGCAGTCGTTGAAACCACAAATCCGAACGAACGAAACAAGATGATCGCCGCGATCCTGCTCGGCGTCCTGGCCCTCAGTGCACTCTATTTCGCCTTCGGCCGCGGCCTTTTCAGTTCGTCGTCCACCACCCAGGCCAAGGCTTCGCCAACCCCAACGCCGAGACCGAGCGTTTCGCCGGGCAAAGATACGTTCAAACTTCCGACCAAAGAAGAGCAAAATTTCGACAACGTGACGACCCCGATCGTCTACGTCCCGGGCAGCAACGCCGGATCGGAAGCCGGCCGCAATATTTTCGCGTTCTACGAACCGCCGCCACCGACACCGTGGGTTCCGCCACCAACTCCGCCGCCGACGCCTCCGCCGACACCTCCGCCGACTCCGACGCCGGAACTGCTAATCAGCGTCGCTAGTCCACAAACGATGTATGCCGGGTCCAAGGGGTTCAGGCTCGAGATCAACGGCGATAAATTCACACCTGATTCGCACATCTATTGGAGCCAAACCGAGCTGCCGACAACCTACGTCAGCCCGCAGAGGATCTATGCTGACATCCCGGCCAGCCAGATCTCTCAGGAGGGCCCGCGGCAGATAATTGTGCAGACGCCGGACGGTAAAAAATACTCCAACCAGTTTATTTTCAACGTTCAGGCTCCGCCGAAACCACAGTTTCAGTACATCGGTATGATCGGCCGTAAGCGTTACAATAACGACACCGCATACCTGACCGAAACAGGCAAGACAACGCCCTTCGGAGCCCGCCTCAACGACGTTCTCGGCGGGCGGTTCCGCCTAATCAACATCTCGCTGGCCGAAGTCACGTTCGAGGACACAAGCCTCGGATTTAAGCACAAAATCGCTTTAACTCAGGCGACTTCGGGCCCTGGCGGCACGACGAACCCGCCCGCAAACAATGGCTTTCCGGGCAACCCAACTGGCATTCCGGGTTTTCCGACGAACCCGACCGGCCAGCCGGACTGCATTCCCGGGATACCGTGCAACATGCCCCGATACGTTCCCCCGCAGCCTAATCAGCCGCAGCCGGGCAAAAAGGACACGGACAAAAAAGACGTCGACGACAACGATGATGGTGACGGGCAATAGACATTCCGAAAAAGGCATGACATTGCTCGCCGTGATGGGAATTATGGCGGTCTTAGCCATCGGCTTGCTTGCGGTTGCTCCTGTCGTTCAGCAGGAAGTGCAACGTGAAAAGGAGCTTGAAACCATTCGCCGCGGCGAAGAGGTCGCCGACGCCATTCGTCAATACGTCGAATTTTACCGAGGCACCAAACTCCCGAATTCAATGGACGACCTGCTCGAGGGCCTGCCTCAGGGCACCAAAAAACGTCAAATTCTGCGTCAATCAGCTGCCGTCGATCCGCTGAGCGAAGATGGAAAATGGCGGCTCGTAAAGGCCGACGTCAGCTCGCTCGGCGGCTTTGCCAAGCGCGTCCAGGAGTACAACGGCGGACTACTGCCCTCAAACCCGAGCCAGATGTTCGACCGTTGGGCGATAGTTATTGTAAATTCTATCAACACCGGAACCGACGACGATATTAAGGGTGCCGATGATAGTGCCGACGATTCGACATCGAACACCCCGTTCATCGGCGTCGCCAGCCGTAGCAAGAGCCCGTCCGTCATCGCATATTACGGCATTGAAAACCACTCGAAATGGATATTTACTCCGCTTTTCCGCGGTGCCGGCACCAGCACGAGCCGCCAGGCCCGCCCGGCTTTACGCCCCGACGCGATTTCGATTCAGTAACGTCCAATAACGAACTTCAACGCAACCGCAAAAGCCCGCTTGACACCTTAGTTAAATAGAATTATTCTAATTCTAGGCCATGGAGACAAAATTATGCTACATAAAAGTAAAATAGACATCGCTCAAGGGAAAAGGGAAAAATTGGTCGTGATTCTAAATCAGCGGCTCGCCGATGCATCCGACCTCAAATCGCAGGCGAAGCAGGCTCACTGGAACGTTAAGGGTGCCAACTTCATCGCCCTGCACGAACTGTTTGACCGCGTCGCGACCGAACTCGACCCGATTGTTGACGACATCGCGGAGCGAGTCACCACGCTCGGTGGAACCGCCCTCGGCACGGTCCGCGTCGCTGCCCAGAGTTCAACGCTCGCCGAATATCCGCTCGAGATCACCGACGGTTCGGCCCACGTTGACGCCCTTTCCAACGCTCTCGCAGATTTCGGCAAGAAGGTCCGAGCCGATATCGACGCAACGGACGAACTTGGCGATGCCGACACCGCGGACCTCATGACTAGCGTTTCACGCTCCATCGATAAGCTCCTCTGGTTTGTCGAGGCACATCAGCAATAACCAAAAACACGACCAATCAGAAGTGTCGTTACTTTGCTTAATCCGACACGATACTACCACACGCCTTGACTCCCACATCGAGGCGACGGTCGGTGGCGAAAAAAATCGGGTGTGTGGTTTGAAGCGGCCGCTTTCGTTTCTTTAGAAAGCCGACAACAGGGAACAAAAACGACCGGGCCTTAGAGCCATTGTACGAAAAATAGTCGCCCTCGTCACCCATTCCGTTTCGAGCACATTGCCTTTTCCGGTCGCTTTTTCGAACGACGACAACATTTGTTTATCGAGGCCGTGCATGTTGTATGTAACCAGAGCTTGCTCTTGAACCTCCGACACTCCAGCACGTTAGCCTCATCCAGAAGCATCGTTGCGTCCCAGTCGTGGCGCGGCATGGCTATTTTTTCTTGAAATACGTTCGGTCGGCCGTCATCCACTTTTCCGGATCATAGAGATGTGTATCGAGTTTGACGCCGGTCTGAATATCGGAATATTCCTCAGTCGTCCGGTGTTTGCCGTCGTCGTAGAACTCGACCTGAGCCGAAACCCAACCACCGCCATTAACCTTAACGTACTTATTGAACTGCGTTTCCTGGACGATCTTTTTGTCCCTGCCGCCGAGCTGGATGAGCCGCACAAACAGTAGATCTACCTTGGATATCCAAAACTGCGGCGTATTCACGTCACCCTGCTTTGCCCCGATCACATATACCTTTTGGCCGTGCCACATTTCCTGATGGATGACAGAGAGATCGATATTCATCTCTTTAATCTGGGCGATCGTAGTCTCGACCGGCTGCTTATAGACATCGAAACCGAGCACGAGCAGAGGATGCACGAATGCTCGACTACCAGCGACCTTGCCATCCTTGAGGGAATAGAGCTTTCCGTCCGCAAACAGAATGCCGTTGCCCTTTTCGAGCGGGTCAAAATCGATGCGGAGCATGCCCGGGAGTGTCACCGCCTCATACCATGTCGCCACTTCGCTCGTGCCGTCAGGTTTGTATGTGATCGTTTTCTGAACAAACGTCAGCGTCTTGTACCATTTGGATGAGTATTTACCGTGCATCGAGGCGACCACTTCTTCGCCGCTCTTAAAATCAGCGGCCGCGATCGGCAATGCCAAGGCTAAAAGTAAACACAACAATATGAGATTTTTCATAATTGTAACCGCTACTAAACCAAAAATATAAGCAGCTCCGCCACGTCCGAGTCCGGCCTACACCCAATTAGCCCCGATATTGTTTATCGTCCCGGAGGCGTCTGGTATTCGAGCAGTTTATAAAGGTCCTGAGCGTCGCTATCGGCCAGGTCCTTCCTCACCAGTAGCACAAGATCCACGCCCGGCCGCATCGGGTAAACGCCGACGAATTTGTAATGTGCCGAATATCGCCTTATCACCTCCGCGTCTTGGTCATTCTTTTTCGCGACGATCATCTCAGCCGTATTCGCATCGACGAGTTGGCCGTGAAAAGTCGCGTGCTCATAGTTGTTCATATACCAAGGCATCGGCCAATAATCGGGCGAGACAAAGTCGATTGTAGCTGAATTGCCCGCACCACTCTTATCGGCGTAATATTCGATCTTGTGGACGAGGTCGAGAAATTCGCGTTTCGTGTGGGCGTAAACATAGCCCATATCCTCGTCATCGTAGCGGACAAAATTTAGGTCGTACGCCTGAAATGCAAGCACGCCCGACGCCACCAGCACGACCAGGGCTGCACCGATTTTGGACTGAATGTTCTTTGATTCGAACAGCTCGTTAATGCCGTATCCAGCAATAAGGCACATCGGTAGGTAAAAACTAAGCGCGAGCCAGGGAGTTTTGTACGGAATGAGGGTGTATGCAGCAAACAATCCAAACGCCCAGAATGCCGTGAAAACCGCGAATCTATGTTTTGCCCGGATCAACGCGATCAAGGACCCGAGCAACGAAAGGAACAATATCGGAGCCTCGATCTTGAGTCCCCATTTTAAGTAGGCGAACAGTCCATTCTGGGTGTGGTCCTTGCTGCCGGTCTTGGTCCAGATCGCGTAGGCCTCGTATGCCTTGCTGACGCCCTCCGCGTAGCTGAAGAACGATGAAAAAAATACAACGATCAGATAGATAAAGACCGTCACGACCGCCGCCGCGATCAACAGCAGATCGTTTCGTTGCCCGAGGGCGTTGCGGAGGTTAGCCCACGTCAGTTCGACAGGTTCCTCGAGCGAGGTGTCATTTGACCGCAAAGCTCCTACCACGAATGTCGCCCAACTCACGAAACACAAGACCGCGAGGGCGATGATCGCGTACATTAGGTACGCCTCATTCGACTTGCCGGCACCGGTGAACGCTTCAACTAACCAGTTCACGCCGTCCTTCAACCGGGCAGGAAATGCCGCGGCGGCCAAAACGACGGCGACGTGGCCTCCAATTATCAAAAACTTGAGCGGCTGTGCCCGAAAAGCGTCTTTTAACGCAAACGTCCGCCATACCCAAACTGAAAAGCACGCGATCAGCATCGTCCCCAGAGTGATGAACGCCGTTTCCTTGGTCGCAAACAGCAATGCCACCGATGCAGACGCGAGCAGCAAATAGATCGGTCGCCCGCTGTCCCACGACATGAGCATCCGGATTACAAAAAACACGAGCACGCACTCGACGACAAAAAAGCCGGAGCGAAACGCCCACAACGCCGTTTCATTCGCACCGCCGAGCGTGTTTGCCAAATTTAGCGTCGAGGGCAGAAAAGCGACCAATAGAATCAGCACCATCCACATCGTCGCAAACGGGCCGGCCTTACGTTTCTCGATGAAATACACTACGGCAACTAGGACCGCGAAACTGCAGAAGACAAAAAACATCTCGTGGATAAAGTACCGCGAGATATAGACCATCCCCGGCGACAGAGCCAGGAATAACGCGGCCGAAAGGCTGCCAACCTTGCCCAGATATCGCTTCAAAAATAGCGCTAGCACGACCGTTAGTACGCCAAAGATCGCCACGCTCGCCCTGACCGGAATCGTCGCCAGCCCAAACAGCTTTGTAAACCCAACTGCAATGTAATAGAGTGTCGGACCGTGGTAATTGGCCGGGTCGTATTTGTAGACCCCGGTGCGGTGCAGTGTCGTAAGGAAAAAGCCATTTACACCTTCGTCATGGTGAAACGGTTTGAGTTCGAGCCAGTAAAACCTCAAAAACGCCGCGACCGCCGTCACGGCGGCGCTGCTGATGAGCCACCAGAGATCGAGCGGCTCTCTCGCTGCTGCCGCTTCAACCGGTTCGACGCCCTCTTCCACATTTACGTTTTCTGCCATAGTCAGCCGCTTATTTTATTTTATAGACGCGATATTGACCGGCCTCCGCGACAACCGGATATTTTGCAAAAGTCTCGTCCTTAGCCTGTAGTGAATTTCGCTCTTCGGGCGAAACCAGCACGTACTCGATCTCGTTTTTCCCGAGCAAAATGTCCGCAACACCTCCGCCCGAGTAGATCCGCTTGACCTGGTCTTCTCGATCGCCATAGTCGATGCCATGCGACAACAGGTGCCCACTGTAGCGCATAAACGACCTCCGCCCGGAGAGCACGACCGCCGAGTTGTACGTCGGAGCATTCAAGAAAAGAGCGTTCGGCGGCGTCTTTTGTTTGATCAACTCAGCGACCTTTACCGCGTCAGCGTCGAACACCTTTATCTTGTTCTGTCCCGAGGCGGTTCGCCATACGTCCAGCCCACCGGCGAGCGTGAGCATAACAAACGCAAATCCCGCAATGATCTTGAACGGCGTGCCCACGTTCCACGCCGACGCGACAGCGTAGGCAATAAACGGTATCGAACCGACGAACCAATATATCAAAACCTTGATATTATCCCATTCCCACGGTGCGAGTTTCACGGCATTTGAGACAATAAAAATGAAAATGAACGGCAAATAAAACAGCAGCAGGTTCTTGACGTTCGGTCGCTCGGCCGCAAACTTTTTGTCGTTCGTTTCCCCGCCGATATGCGTGTGGAGCAGGTAAGCACCAGCCGCGATGACCGGTATCACCAGGCCCGTATTCTTAACCCAGAACCAGACAATATTGTCACCGCGTTTGTCCCAGCCAAAGTTCCAGCCAATGAATTTGCTCGTCTCGGTCGCCGTTCCCGAAATCGTCCACAAGAGTTCCGGCACCGCGACGACGCACACCCCGACGCCAAACGCCAGCCACGCCCGCCATTCGGCCGGCCTGAAAACGAACAAAAAGCCCGTCACTACGAACAAAACCGCAAGACTATGCACGTGGATCAATGGCAACATTCCGGCCAGAAGCCCGACAATCAGCGGTTTGGCCAACGGTGAATAGTCTCGGCTCGACGCCGTACGCTGCTCTTCTACTACTTTCTCTGCATCAAACACTTTCCATAAATACCCGAGAACGGCGACAGTTAACGGCATGCCCAAAAGCAGACTTCGCTGCGTCATGAACAGCACGACCATCGAGTTTCCCCAGCGGTAGTTGTCGCCGATCGTATAGTCGCGCGGCAGTGTCCAAAGCATCTCCCAGAGGCCTTTACTCTGTGCCCAATAGTCCTTAAAAAATCCTGCAAAACCTAGTCCACCACTGAATATCAGCAAAAACGGTGCGAGTCGCCCGGCGAGTTTGCTACCCGTCAATTTCACCGTAAACCGTTCGAGTATCACACCCAAAGAGAATGCCCACGACACATTCTGCACGAACATCGCGTCCTTGACGTCCGCTCCGAGCTTCATAAAACTCGCCGTGATAAAGTCGGCGATGAATGGGTATGAAAATTTTGCACCCGCAAATGAGGGGTTTTGCGGCGGGAAATTATTACCATCCGTGAATCCGAATATCGCACCCAGATGGAACGGCAGATCGCCCAGATTGTTCGAACCGCCGGTGAAAATCCCCTGGCTCGTCTCGTACATCGTCTGCCCGAAAAACAGCCAGAAAAGCACGACAAACAACGCATAGTAACCAAACCCGGCGAACCGTTTCAGGTTGCTGCCCTGCAATTTACCCTTTGCCTTGGCCCAATCGTGACGAAATTTTCCGCCAAATTCACGCCGAACGAGCAACCCAAGCGGCACGAGCGTGATAATTAATGCTGCCGCCACCGTCACTATGCTAAATCCGGCGGTTACGGCCAAAACAAACCCGACGAGCCCGAAAACAGCCGACCCGGCGATGTTTCCGATCGCCAGCCGCCACATAAATGTTTCTTCGTCCGCGACGAGATAGGTGAGGGCGAGGCCGCCGAATGCAATGAGACAAATAAGAATGATCGAGATGAACATTTACGTATTTTTGTCGCCGTATCGGACGATATTTTCGACGTATTTCGCGATGATGTCCGCCTCTAGATTGACCGCATCGCCGGCACTGAGCGTCGACAGATTGGTAACCTCCCACGTTTTGGGAATGATGGCGATGTCAAAATGCGTGTCCTCGAGCGCGGCGACCGTCAGGCTGATACCCTCGACGGAGACCGATCCTTTGTAGACCAGATACCGCCGCATAGCTGTCGGAAAACCGATCGTGACGGTCCAAAATTCGCCCTCGTCCACGGCCCCGAGAAACGTCCCGCGGCCGTCGACATGCCCTTGGACGATGTGCCCGCCGAGCCTGGTCATTGGCGTCACAGCTCGTTCCAGGTTGACCCGCGACCCGACGGCAAGGCGATCGAGCGTGGTCCGGTCGAGCGTTTCGGGCGAAACGTCGGCCCCGAACGACGCCTTGTCGGCGTTCATCGCGGTCAAGCACACGCCATTGACCGCGATCGAATCGCCGTCTTTCACGTCCGATGTGACGATCTCGGCCGAGACCGTAATGCGGGCACCGGCGGCGCCGCGTTCGATCGCGGCGATAGTGCCCAACTCCTCAATTATTCCTGTAAACATTGCGTTAGAACCAAGGTTTTTTATTGATGATATAGGTCCGGACAAATTCCTCGTCCGTCTTTGTCAGATAGATCACGCCCTCGACGATACCGACAATGGCGATCGCGAGTGCCGGCAGGCCGCAAAAGAACATTCCGGCGACGTAAACGACACACATAATGATGCCCTCGGTCGTGTACCCAAGCACGAATTTGTGGATCCCGAGCCCGCCGAACACGATGCCCAAAATGCCGGCAAGGATCTTCTTTTCCGAGCCCGGCGGTTTCGGCAAAAAGGCCGGCTGCATGGGTGCTCCGATCATCTGTAGGGCGTTGCCGCACGTCAGGCAGACGACGTTTCGGCTGTCGTTCGGTGCCCCGCACTGCTGGCAGTTTACGTATTGTGTCGCCATAATGTTGCCTCGTCTATTGATCGGTCGCCCGCTCGGTCAGCGAGAGCTTGCGGACATCGATCGAGATGGGTTGATCGTTCCTCATTTCGTTGTAAATACTGATAAATTTCGACCCGACGCGGATCTGGTTCGCCTTGTACGACGTGCGTGAATGCACGACCTGAGCGGCGGTTTCGTCCGTCGCAGAGAGCAAAATCAGTATCTCGGCATCACGCCGGTTAAAGTCAGCCTCGGTCATTCCAAACATCGGCGAATCGGGCGTGATCGGGTGGACGACGGTCCAGGACAGCGGAAAGAACGCGACATTTTGCCGCTCAAGTTCGAGCTCGTCAAACTTACGGACCGTCTTGCCGTTTTCGTCGCAAAACCTTGCAAACATTACCTTGGCCTCGACCTCGATCATCTGGCTACTGCGA
>JAYVUD010000247.1:0-21760 GCA_043788335.1 Chloracidobacterium sp.
CGGCGTCCAGTTTGGGGCGGTCGGCGACATGATCGTGCCGGCCGACTACACCGGCGACGGCAAGACGGACAACGCTATCTTCCGCCCGTCGACATCGACGTGGTACGTGCTTCGGAGCGAAAGTCCGACGTTCTACGGTGCCGCCTTCGGAGCAACCGGCGACATTCCGAGCCCCGGCGATTACGACGGCGACGGCAAAGCCGATCTGGCCGTCTGGCGTCCCGGAGCCCAAGGCATCTTCTACGTCCAGCAATCCACTGCCGGCTTCTCGGCGATCCCCTGGGGCATCACCGGCGACCGCCCGACGGCGAATGCTTACGTTTACTGATCTGGGAGACTCCTGGGGCCCCAAACTCCAGGAGTCCCACGCGAAGAAGAGGAGACGCGAGAATTACCACATAAACACATATCCTTTCGCGATATGCCGGCTTTGGATTGGCCGGGTGGTCAACGCACCGGCTCACGCAGCACGATCTCGGCGGCCTCGCGGGCGGCGGCGGCGGCCTGGGGGTTCGATTTCGCGAGTCCGGCGACCTGTCGGAGAGCTTCGCCGGTGCGTGAGAGCAGGCGGACGAGATCGCCCTCTTCGGCTTTGGTACGGCTGACGAGGTCCTCCCACGTCGCTCCTTTGGTCCAGCGTTCGGCAGCCGCAGCCGCCGAATAATTGATCTCCTCGACGGGCTCGATACCGTTTTTCCATTCGACATTAGAGACATCGTGAACGACGTCCTCAAAATTCGTGAGCACATACCCGAGACTGCCCGAACCGCGGCCCGCACCAAAATCGCGGTCCGGGTCGGCCGCGACCGAGGCGATCAGCCCCGCGGCATCCGACGGTTTGAGATCGTCGAAAATGCCGCGGCCCATCGCTTCGCCGACCAACAGCGGGCGATCGACCCGCAGGTCGGCAAGCCAACGTCCGCTATCCGTGACCTTTTCGGCCGCAAAATCAAGATACCCAAAATGATCGAGCACGCGGGCACGCTGCTCAAACGGATACCAGATCCGCTCGGCCAGATCCGGGCCTTTCCCCGCATCGCGAAACGCAAAGCTCTTGGCGGCTATCTCGCGAACGAGCTCAAATGTGCCGAACGCGTCCAGCAAATTGAGCAAGCTGGTGTACGTCGCCCGAAACTGGCTCTCGAGCGCATTCGGCTTTGACTTTAACAGCTCGGCGATCTTTTTTGGATTCTGAAACTGGCCCGGAGCGAGCACCACAAATCCCACATTGTCGCGGCCGCGTCGTCCGGCACGCCCCGTCATTTGCTGTAGTTCGCTGGCCGTCAACGAACGCCAACCGTCGTTTCCGCGAGCGTCGGCATTGGTGATCACGACCGTTCGGGCCGGAAAATCGACGCCCGCGGCGACCGTCGAGGTGGCAAATATTGCGTTGAGCAATCCCGCCGACATCATCTTTTCGACCAGCAGTTTCCACCCCGGAATATGGCCTGCGTGATGCGCGGCAACGCCGGAATTGACCAGTATTTTACGATGTTTATGCGTGCGTATCTCGGGGTACATCGCGAGATACTCATCAAACATCTTTTCCCGCCGCTCTTGCCGTTCGGGGTCGAGCTGCTGCGATTTATCAAACGCCACCTCGGTCGCTGCCTCGTCGCACCCCCGCCGCGTCGGCAAAAAAACGATCGCCGGCAGCAGGTCAAACCGGCGAAGCGTCGCGATCAATTTCGGCGGCGGAATATTGGCGGGGCGTTGATCCATTGTCAAATAGTATAGCGGACACCCGCGATTTGCGTCAGAATGGCGAGCGTAGAATCGTCGATTCTTTGGTATAATCGTGCGATAAGCTGAGCTGCAAAACCCTGAGATGCTTAATGGCAAAAAGATCATCGTCGTAATGCCGGCATACAACGCCGCCAAAACGCTCGCCAAGACCGTGGCTGAGATACCGCGAGGCGTGGTCGATGAGATATTGCTCGTCGACGACGCCAGCTCCGACGAAACGGTCGCTCTGGCAAACGAACTCGGCCTGACCGTGTTTCTGCACGACGCCAATTTCGGCTACGGCCGCAATCAGAAGACCTGCTATCGCGAAGCGATGCGGCACCACGCTGATATCGTCGTTATGCTGCATCCGGATTATCAGTATTCGCCGCAGTTGATCGTCCCGATGGCATCGATGATCGCCTACGGCGGCTACGACGCCGTCATCGGTTCACGCATTCTTGGCAAAGGTGCCCTCGACGGCGGCATGCCGCTCTACAAATTTATCGCCAACCGCTTTTTAACGCTCATTCAAAACATCCTTATCGGCTACAAACTCTCCGAATATCACACCGGATTTCGGGCATTTCGCCGCGAGGTGCTCGAGTCTTTGCCGCTTGAGTCTAATTCGGACGATTTCGTATTTGATAATCAGATGCTCACGCAGGTGATATTTCGCGGATTTCAGCTCGGCGAGATCTCGTGTCCGACGCGGTATTTTGCTGAGGCATCGTCGATCAATTTTTCCCGCAGCGTGCGTTACGGCCTCGGCGTGCTGGCGACGTCCCTCAGTTTTCGCCTGCAGCGGCTCGGTCTGTCGAGATCTCGTTTGTTCGGCAGCGGCGGCCACACGATCAACGAGAGCTACTATCGCGAACTCGGATCAGATGCGGACACGCCGGTAAAACGGATCGCCCCGTAATATGGCAGAGACTCAAAAAACCTTTTTTCAGACGAACCGCGACGTTCTCGTGTTCGGGGTTTTGGCGATCTTAGTGCTGTGCATTTACGCTCAGGCCGCGGGGTTTCAGTTCATCAATTTCGACGACAATTTTTACGTTTACGAAAATCCGGCGGTCACCGCCGGGCTCACACGCGAAACGCTAAGGTGGGCGTTCACAGCATTTTACGCCGGCAACTGGCATCCGCTGACCTGGATCTCGCTCGCGGCCGATGTCCAGATGTTCGGCGTTCGCCCCGGCATGATCCACGCCATTAACGTGCTGCTGCATTTGATCGCTGCGATGCTCGCGTTCGTCGTTTTCAGACGTATGACCGGCACATTTTGGCCGAGTGCCGCCATCGCGTGCCTTTTTGCGGTGCATCCGGCACACGTCGAGTCGGTCGCCTGGATCGCCGAGCGAAAGGACGTACTTTCGACCGTCTTCTGGTTCGCATCGATGTGGTTCTACGTCGGTTGGGCCCGATCCGGTACGACTTGGCGGGCTGCATCGTATTTCGGAGCTCTGGCACTTTTCGCCTTAGGATTAATGGCAAAGCCGATGGTGATCACGCTGCCGTTCGTGTTCCTGCTGTGCGATATATGGCCGCTTGAGCGGCTCGATATCCGCGAATATAAGCAGCTTGGCCGGCGAATGTTGGAAAAGATACCGTTCTTTGTACTTGCGGCCGTCTCGGCGATGGTCACCATCGCCGCCCAACGGACAGCGGACGCGGTACTCTCGCTGACGCGTTTGCCGCTCGATGCACGCATCAAAAATTCGATCCTCTCATACGCAAAATACGTGCTGATGATGTTTTTCCCGAGCGGCCTCGGCGTGTGGTATCCGTACGATGATACCATCGGCACCGGCAGCGTGATCCTCGCGGCGTTGCTTTTGCTGACCGTGACGGCCGTCTGTATTTGGCAGTTTCGCTCGCGAAAATACCTGCTCGTCGGTTGGCTGTGGTTTATCGGAACGCTGGTTCCGGTCATCGGCTTGATGCAGGTCGGAGCCCAGTCGATGGCTGATCGCTACACGTACATACCGTATTTCGGGTTGTTCGTGATGGCCGTTTTCGGTGCCGACGAACTTTTCACGCGTCTCGCGCTCGACCGCCGGATATTACTCGCCGCCGGCACCGCCGTGATCGTGACGCTGACTTATATTGCCTTTGTCCAGACCCGATATTGGCACGATAACGAGACGCTTTACACACACACGCTGGCGGTCACGCGCAATAATTTTCTGATTGAGCAAAATCTGTGCGGGCATTTGATCAACCTCGGGCGGTTGGACGAGGCCGAACAACATTGTGTGGCCTCGCTGGCGACAAAACCACAGTATTTCCCGGCTCAAAATGGGCTCGGGATCATCGCCTTTAGCCGCAAAGACTATCCGCGCGCCGAGGCCGAATTTGCCAAGGCGGTCGCGATATCACCGCAGGAGATCGGCCCGTACTCAAATCTCGCCCAGAGCCAGTTAGCCCAGGGCAAGGCCAATGAGGCCGAGGCGACCATCGCTCGGGTATCCGCCGTCGGTTCCGAGGCCGATCTGGCAAAAAATATTCTGCCGGCGATGCGGGGCCTGGTTGCGGCCTTTGCGGCACAGGAAGATTATCAAAAGGTGAGCGACAACCTCAGTCGAATATTGTATCTGGCGCCTGACGATGTCGCCGCCCGCACGGCCCTCGCCGACACTCTACTCAAGCTTGGGCGTAATGACGACGCTCAGTTTCACATTGAACGAGTACTTGCCGCTGGGCCCGCGTCGGCCGACGCATACAATATTTTGGGCATGGCGTTACTCAATAAGCGGCAAATGCCCGAGGCCGCCACCGCGTTTAAGCAGGCTCTCAGGCTCCGTCCGAACTTTGTCCAGGCTAAAGAAAATCTCGTAAACGCAGATGATCTAAAGTGATAAAAACCACAAACTTTGTTCGAAAATAAGGAGAATTGATATGAACCAAATGGAGCGACGTGATTTTTTGAAGGCGGCCGCGATCGGCGGTATGGGGCTTTTGGGGGCACGATTTGCCGGCGCCGCACCGGCGACTGACGCGGTTCGCGGCATCGAGTTGGCCGACGCGACCGTCGCCGGACTGCAGGCGTCAATGACGTCAGGCGAGACGACCGCCCGAAAGATCACCGAGGGGTACCTCGCCCGCATCGCCGACATCGATAAGCGGCTCAATTCCATCATCGAGTTAAATCCCGACGCCCTCGCGATCGCCGACGAGATGGACCGCGAACGCAAGGCAGGAAAGGTCCGCGGCCCGCTCCACGGCATTCCGATCGTCATCAAGGACAATATCGACACGGCCGACAAAATGCATACGACCGCCGGCAGCCTTGCCCTCCTGGACGCTCCGACGCCGAAACAGGACGCGTTTTTGGTTAGCCAACTTCGGGCCGCCGGCGCCATAATTATCGCGAAAACGAACCTGTCGGAGTGGGCAAATTTCCGCTCGTCCAAATCCTCCAGCGGCTGGTCGGGCCGCGGCGGGCAGACGCATAATCCGTACGTGCTTGACCGCAACCCATGCGGTTCGTCGTCGGGTTCGGGTGCCGCAATGGCCGCCGGTCTGGCGG
Organism: Chloracidobacterium sp.; assembly: GCA_043788335.1. Lineage (GTDB taxonomy): Bacteria > Acidobacteriota > Blastocatellia > Pyrinomonadales > Pyrinomonadaceae > OLB17. Next base: position 5,258 of record JAYVUD010000247.1, read on the forward strand.
CGATCGCGGTCGGAACCGAGACGGACGGTTCGATTATTTGCCCGTCGGCAACGTGCGGCATCGTCGGCATCAAACCGACGCTCGGCCTCGTGTCGCGGTCAGGCGTTATCCCGATCGCGCACAGCCAGGACACCGCCGGCCCGATGTGTCGGACGGTCGCCGACGCGGCGGCGCTTTTGACCGTTCTCGCCGGCACCGACCCGAACGACGCTATCACCTCGGCGGCCGCCAAAGAGAAAAAAGACTACACCAAATTTCTTCAAAAAGACGGCCTCCGCGGGATGCGGATCGGCGTGGCACGGCAGTATTTCCGCCGTAATGACAAGGTCGACAAGCTCATCGAACCGCACCTCAAGGTGCTGACCGACGGCGGTGCGACGCTCGTCGACGTGACTTTTCCAAAGTTGACCGCGTTCGGCGACGCCGAGTATGACGTCCTGCTGTATGAATTCAAGGCCGATCTCGACAAGTACCTCGCGGCTCGCGGCGGTGCGATGAGATCGCTCGCCGACCTGATCGCGTTTAACCAAAAGAACGCGGACCGGGAAATGCAGTATTTCGGCCAGGAAATATTCCTTCAGGCCCAGGCCAAGGGCGGCCTCAACGAGAACGCGTACAAGGTCGCCCTGCTCGAGAGCAAACTGATGACCCAGGAGCAAGGCATCGACGGCATTATGGACACCAATAAATTGGACGCGATCGTCGCCCCGTCAGGCGGCGTCGCGTGGATGACCGACCTGGTGAGCGGCGATTGCGGCGTGTTTGAAAGCTCGAGCCTCGCGGCAGTTGCCGGGTATCCGAACATCACGGTTCCCGCGGGATACGTTCAGGGCTTGCCCGCCGGCATCTCGTTTTTCGGCCGTGCGTTTTCCGAACCGACCCTGATCAGGGCGGCATACGCGTTTGAGCAGGCGACAAATGCCAGGAAGGCACCTCGATACGTAACGACCTACGCGGGCTGATTGCGGCCGTGCAGCATTCGCAGGCCGTCGAGCAGCAGATTTTCCTCAATAATGTCGATCTGGGTCGTATTTTCCGCGATCAAATTGGCAAATCCGCCGGTGGCGACGACCTTTGGGTTGTCGCCAATCTCTTTTTTGATCTTGGTGAGCAGTTCTTCGACGAGGCCGAAATAACCGTGAACGATGCCCGACTGGATCGAACTGACGGTCGTCCGCTGTATCAGCTTTGCCGGTTTTTCGATCGCGACCTGAGGCAATTTTGACGTCGTCAGTTTGAGTGCCGCGGCGAGCGTGTTCATCCCGGGGGCGATCAGTCCGCCGACCAGTGTGCGGTTCGGATCGACGACGTCGATCGTCATTGCCGTACCGAAACTGCAGACGATCAACGGCACGCCGTGTTTCTGCACCGCCGAAAACGTATTGACCAATCTGTCGGTTCCGGCCTCGGCCAGCGGTTCGTGATTTATCTTTAGGCCAAAATCCGTCGAGTTTGTCACAAAAACGGGTGCTACGCGATACTCGCCCTCGATAAAATGCCGCACAGCGTCGTCGACCTCAGGCACGACCGAGCTTACGATCGCGTTCGTGATCGTCTGTGTCACTCGCCCGCTCAGGACCTTGGCCAGTCCCTCGGACGTTAATTCGTGAATTGTCGGAACGGAGAGTTTGAATACAAGGTTTTCGCCGTCAAAGACGCCAAACTTGATCGCGGTATTGCCGATGTCGACAGTCAGCAGCATAAAAAGAAGTGCAAAAGTGAAAAAGGGTCAAAGTGAAAAAGTCAGAATATCGGCCTCGCCGGCTTTTTCACTTTTTCACGTTTCCATCTTTTTCCCATTTTAGCCATGCAGCGGCAATCCGTCGTAAACGACGTTCCAGCCGTGACGCCGGCTTGTACGCAGGCTTCGGGTAAACCACTCGACGGCCGCACCGGCATCGTCGTAGATCTGAACGGCCGGGCGGTCCTCACGCGGATCTACGCGGCAGATCGCGGCCCCGACCGACGCTGTCTTGATGCACAGCAGAGCAACCATGTCGTTTTTTTGAAGTATCGCGGTGCGAACCTCGACCTCACTAAGTTCGTCGTCAAACTCGTCAAATTCCGCAAGCTCTTCGTCAAACTCGTCGTCAAATTCGTAATCCGCTTCAAAATTAAATTCGTTGCTCATAAAACTCACGCCTCGTCTAGCGTACTTCCAAACTACACGCTTGCGACTCAAAGTTCAATTCGTACTTTACCTCGGCGTGGTTTTTGACCAGCATTTCCTCGCGCACCCGATTGCCGGTTCGGCGGTCGATCAGCTCACGCCAGATCTCGTTTTCGCGAAAATTCTTATCGCTTTTATTAATAAACCGATGGTTCTTTTCGAAAACGTGGTACGAATAGGGCGTTTCCCGGCTCGAGTAGATCGCCCCCTTAAGATGCTCATCGGTCAACCAGAGCCTTATCTGAAATGTAATGTTGGTCGGATTAAAAAATCGCAGGTCGATATAGTTGTAAAAAACGCCCGCTCCGCTCCCAAACGGCAGCACGCGATACTCGTCCGGAAACGGGTCAAAGCTGTGGTGGTGACGCTCGGTCACCTCGAGCGGCGTGTGCAGAGCCATCCAGTAGAGCATATTGGCAAGCTGGCACAGTCCGCCGCCGACGCCGCGGACGACCTCGCCGCGTGACAACTGCATACCCTCACAGTAACCTTTGTCAGCCGTTGCCTCGCCCAATTGCCGCCAAAATGAAAACGTCTGGCCGGGTTTGATCAAGATGCCGTCGATTGTCGGACACGCTACCTTGAGGTTTCGAACCTTGTTTTCCTGCAGTTCGGGATCCGAGTTGCCGAGCCTCCGCCGCAGCAGCGATTGATGTTTTTTGCAGCTAAACGCGAGATTGTCCGCCACAATGTCAGACGCGAACCGCCGCATCGTCGACATATCCGACAGTCGGCGAAACGTTCGTTTCTGCCAGATACGAGTCTTATAGATTATCGGATGGATCTCAGCTATTCTTCGTTTCATTTACGACTTCTTTGGACCTGATCGGACTCGCTCAACGTCCCCGGCCTGCACGATGTTGAGCGAACCGTCGCCGGATCTTACGCGAAGCGCTCCATTGTCTTCGAGTCCGCAGGTCTCACCTGTAATGGTTCCGTCTGAGATCGTAACACGAACCTGCTTTCCGCTGAAATAGGTAGAGCGCTGTCGCCACCCGTCAAGTATCGCGTCCGGCCCCTCGGGAGCGTCAAGTATCTCGTACCAATACGCCAAAAAGCCCGTCAGTGTATTTTCCAGTGCCAATGCCGCCGGCATCCCAAACTTAGCTCCCGACGCGGTCAGAACGGCCTCGACCGAGGTTGCGATCTCGGCGATCTCATCCGGAAAATTACGCGATGTCAGATTGACGCCGATGCCGACGATGACCGCGATACCCAGTGTCGTATCGACCGTCTCGGCCAGGATGCCGCTGATCTTTTTTTCATCGACAAGCACGTCGTTGACCCATTTGATGTCCGGTCTGATGCCAAATTCCCTCAGCGTATCGTGGACGGCGATACCGGCCATCAGCGTGATCAGCGGCAGACACCGCATCGAAAGCCTCGGCCGCAGGACGATGCTGAGATACAGGCCCGAACCTTTTTCCGAGACCCACGTCCGCCCGTGCCGCCCGCGTCCGGCGGTCTGCCGCTCGGCGACCACGCACAAGCCTTCGGCCGCACCCTGACGTGCCTGATTAGCCGCTTCGGTGTTGGTCGATCCGATCGTGTCGTAGCGTAGTACGGTGAAATTCATCTCGTCGGAAGAGTCTGTCTAAAAAATAACTGGCGAAGGAAATTGACGCTTTTTTGACCGCAGATGACGCAGATAACGCGGATCTCAAAGCTTGATTTTGGAAAATGTCCCAAAATCTGCGTCATCTGCGCCATCTGCGGTTAAATCTTCCATTAATATTCATTCGTGCTGACCCTTAGGAAATACCCTTCGCACCCGGAACCCAGAGCGAGTCGCAGTAGTACGTCCGGCTGTCAAAGAAATTTTGCTTGATCTCAAATCCGCTCTCGCCGGCGAGTTCCGATATCTCTCGCAGGCTGTATTTTTTCGAGATCTCGGTAAAAATGGCCTCCCATTGTTCGAAATGGAACGTCCGGTCGAGGGCGTTGATATGGACGCTCTGTTTTTCGCGGCTGATGAGAAATGATCGTGCCGAACCCTCGACCGGGCGATAGTTGGCGTAATGTATGAATGTGGAAAGGTCAAAATTACCGCCGAGTTCACGGTTGATCCGCCGCAACAGATTTAGGTTAAACGCCGCCGTCACCCCTGCCGAATCGTCGTATGCGTCAGCGATCACGCGCGGGTCCTTTTGCAGGTCAAATCCGATAAACAGCAGATCGTCGTCGTTCATTACCTCGCGGAGATGCCGGAAAAATTCGACCGACTGGCCGTGCGAAAAATTGCCGATATTCGACCCCAGGAACATCAGCACCTTTCGTCGTCCGCCGCCGTGTTTGAGCGACTCGAGTATCTGAAAATAGTCGCCGTTACGTGCGTCCACCTTCAACTGCGGAAATTCGGCCCGAAACTTCCCCGTCAGGGCGTCCAGTGCCTCTTGCGAAATATCGATCGGCGTATACGCTATGTCAGCGGTCTTTTTCAGGAAATGTTCGATAAGAACCGCTGTCTTGGTCCCGTCGCCGGCACCGAGTTCGATCAGGTCGAAACCGCCGCCGTCGGCAAACGAGCGGTATATTGCCTCGGTTTGCCCTGAAAATATCTCGTGCTCGCAGCCCGTCAGGTAATACTCGGGCAGTTTCATTATTTCCTGAAACAACCGCGTTCCCTCGTCATCGTAAAAGTATTTCGACGACAACGCCTTGGGCATCGACGATAGGCCGGCCAGAACGTCCGCGGCAAATTGGGTTAATTCCGGCGTCTGTGAAGTTTGCATCTATTTTGTTTGCAGCAGAGTTCGAGACGTATCGCCCATCACGTCCCGAAGCCAGGCTGCCCCCGTCCGATTCCCGACGTCCGCGAACATAATTTCCTATCTCGCTAATCTTATTCCCGTAAACTGCCACATCAGGTGCGGATGAAAGAAATTTCTATAGGTCGGACGGCTGTGTCCCGCCGGCGTGGCGACCGATGCTCCGCGGAGCACCATCTGGTTGATCATAAATTTGCCGTTGTATTCGCCGACCGCGCCGGCCGGTTTCTTAAATCCCGGATACGGCAAATACGCCGAACCGGTCCACTCCCAACGCTTGCCCCAGTCAAATCTACTGCTCGCCACTTCCCACTCGGCCTCGGTCGGCAGCCTCATTCCCTTCCACTCCGCATAGGCCGACGCCTCGTAAAACGAGACGTGACAAACCGCTGCCTCGGGTACCACTTCTCGCTGGCCGCCGAGTGTAAATTGCGACCATCCGCCCGCTCGTCGCTGCCAATAGAGCGGTGCCTCGACACCGTTATTGTTGAACCAGTCCCAACCCTCGGCGTGCCACAAACGATGGTCCGAATACCCGCCGGCGTCGATAAACTCAGCGTACTCGCCGTTTGTTACCAAACGGTTACTGAGCTCAAACCTATCGACAAACACCTTGTGCCGGGCGAGTTCGTTGTCAAAGCAAAACCCGTCGCCCGCAAAACCGATCTCGTAAACGCCACCGTCTATTTCGACAAGCTCAGCCGTTCCGGATTCAACGTCCTCCTCGGGCGCATATTCCGGGCGATACGCGGGCAGCAACGGGTTGACGCTCAGCGTGTATTTCAGGTCGGTCACGAACAGTTCCTGGTGCTGCTGCTCGTGGTTGATGCCGAGCGTTATGATGTCGCGGGCGCCGTCCGGCAACGTGTGCGAGAAAAACGCGGCCATATGTTTGTCGACATATTTGCGATATTCAAACACACGGCTCACTCCCGGCCGGCTCATATCACCGCGATGGTCGCGGGCCGTGCGATTGCCGACCGTGTTGTAGTAACTGTTAAAAAGATGCCCGAAATGCTCGTCAAATAACCGGTAGCCGTCGGCGTACCGTTTGAGCACAAACTCCTCAAAGAACCACGTCGTATGGGCGATATTCCACTTAGCGGGCGAAACGTCGACGATCGGCTGCGGGATATAGTCCTCGATCTCGAGCGGTTCGCAGAGCGTCTCGGTCATCGCCCGGACCTCTGCGTATTTTGCCCGCAGGTCCGTACCCGCACCTTTACTACTGCCGCTCGCTTGCATAAGTTTAATTAGAGCAAAATTTGTTGCTTAGGGAAAGACCTTATTTTGGCGGCCCAATTTTGAGCAGTGCCTCGCGGCAGATCTCGGCGAGATAGATGTCGGTGCTATTGAGGTTTGCCTGCAGGAAAGGTACCGCCGAACCGTCGCCGATCGCACCTAACGCAAAGGCTATCTCGCGTCGCGTATCGTCAGACTCTTTACGGTTCGCCGCCGCCTTGATGAGCAACTTCAGCGGTGCCTGAAACGCGGCCGATGCTCGCGGCGTGGTCGCCGTCGCCACTATCTTCTTATATTTTGCCGGCAGAAAATCGCCGGGCGTCGCCCTAGAAAGCGGAGCATCCAATCTCCCAAATCGCGACCTTTCCGCGATCTGCCCGATCGAACGGGCCGCCGCCCGCCGTAGATATTCGTCCGAGCCCGACCGTTTCAGCACCGCCGTCAGCGATTCGACCGCCGCTTCGCTCCCGATCTTGCCGAGTGCCGCGGCGGCCGCACCGCGAACGATCGGTGCCCTATCCTTTTGGACGACCTCGTTGAGTTTGCCGACTGCGTCGACCGAGCGAACCTCACCAAGCGCGTACGCCGCCTCGCGGCGGATAAATTCGGCCTTGTCCGAGAGCATTGGGACGAGAGCGGTCGCGACTTCCGCAGCAGGCAGATAGATGATCGCCCCGATCGCGGTCGCCCGGATCATCTCGTCCGGGTCGCTCAGCGCCCTGACGGCGATACGCGACGCAGATTCCGCGTGCAGATCACGGAGTTGGCCGAGGGCGTTGCGTTTCTGCTCCGTGCTGCCGCGACTGACCTGGTCCGACAGACGGTCGATATCCTGCGAAAATGTAATGCTGGCAAATATTGCAAACAAAAGCACGATCATCGGGCGGCACCCGCGAGGGCGTCGCTCCGATCTCGTCCGCGTCGATGTGCGGGGTGTAAACCTCAAACTTTTTGCCGAAACGTACGGCGACGCATCGTTTCCCACTCGGTCACCTGCCGGGCACGCATGTTCTCGTACGCGTCGGACAGCGACATTATAAGTTCGTCGTTAATATTAATATTGGTGTCGGTTGCGGTTCGCCGCCGGGTGGTCGGGTTGTTCGGAGGTGTATATTCTGTGTCGCGTAGCCCGCGATTTGTGCGTGCGGTATTCGTCGTGTCTCGGTTGATCATCGTCTTACCTCCCGTTTTTTGGGCAGACGATACGAACCGAAAACTCAGGGCATCAAGTGTCGAGCGTCTGCAAGGTTTTTTTATTTATCATCAAGCGTTTTGTTGGGCAAAACTCCTAAAATTAAAGCTAGAAGCAGAATATCACGGATTTTCACACGGTCAAAGAAAAATTGTTTATAATTGTTACGTTATGGACTTCAAAAGACAATACATCGTTGACGAACAAGATCACCGTGTCGCCGTCCAACTCGACATCGAGACTTTTCAAATGATCGAGGAGACGTTGGAAAATTTCGCGTTGTTTTCGTTGATGAAACAAACCGACGACGAAGTTGATCTTAACATGAACGAAGCGCGGACTTTTTAGGCGGAACTCGAAAAGGCTTGACGCAGACCAGGTTCAAAAAGAGCTTTAGCGATTCCACCCACGCCCTTATCTAGCCGCTCGTCGAACCCGTTTTGACGACACGGCGGTGAACTTACTAACTCCGATATCAAAATTAAAAATGGAAAAAGTGGATAGCCCGGCGGTTATCCGCTAAACTTATTCTTTTTGGGTCTTGCAACCAATCGTTATGGACGAGAAATATTTCGCAAAAAAGATCGAGCAAAAATGGCAGCGTATTTGGGCTGAGAGCGGCGCGTTTCACGCTGAGGCTGAGGCGTGTGAGGGCCGTCCCAAATTTTACCAGCTCGAGATGCTGCCGTACCCGTCGGGCAATCTGCATATGGGCCACGTGCGTAATTACTCCGCCGGCGATGCTCTGGCGTGGTACAAGCGGCTCCGCGGATTTAACGTCCTTCACCCGATCGGCTGGGACTCGTTCGGCCAACCCGCCGAGGATGCCGCCGTCAAACGCGGCGTCAACCCGCGTGACTGGACCGAAGCGAATATCCAGGTAATGCGCGGCCAACTCGAACGCCTCGGCCTGAGCTACGACTGGCGGCGGCAGATGTACGCCCACACGCCGGAATATTACAAGTTTGACCAGTGGTTCTTTCTCAAAATGTACGAGATGGGCCTCGCCTACAAACGTCTGACGCAGGTCAACTGGTGCGAGACCGACCGGGCGACGCTTTCCAACGAACAGGCGAGCGGCGGCCTCTGCTGGCGGTGCGGCAATCCCGTCACAAAAAAAGATCTCGAACAGTGGTTCCTCAAAACGACCGCTTACACCGACCAACTTCTCGACGATATGGCCGAGATCGAGGCCGGCTGGCCGGCAAATGTCCTCAAACGTCAGAGCGACTGGATCGGCCGTTCCGTGGGTGCGTATGTCGATTTCAAGCTGCGTATCACGACCGGACAATTGAGCAGCGTCCCGTCGGGTGCCCCCGACCTGATCCGCGTCTTTACCACGCGCATCGACACGATCTATGGTGCAAACGCCGTTGTCGTCGCCGCTGAGCACCCGATCGTCGAGGCCCATCGTCCGGTGCTGCAACCGGCGACGGTCGCCCGCATCGACGCGATCGCCGCCGAAAATCTCAAACCCAAGGATCGCGAGGTCGAGATCGAAAAAGACGGCATTGACACCGGCCTCAAGGTCATCAACCCGTTCAGCGGCGAGGCCCTGCCCGTCTGGGTCGGAAACTACGTAATGATGGACTACGGCACCGGCGCCGTAATGAGCGTCCCCGCGCACGACGAACGCGATTTCGAGTTTGCCAAAAAATTTGGCCTGCCCATACGTCAGGTCGTCTCCGAACCGCATCTCGTCCACGAACACCACACCATGCAGGCACTCGCCCGCGAACGTCCGCTGACTGAGTACGGCGTGCTCGTCCGCTCCGATTATTGGAACGGCAAGACCAGCGAGACAGCCCAGGCGGAAATGACGCACTGGGCCGTCAATCACGGCTTTGGCGAGGCAGCGACGACCTATCGTCTCCGCGACTGGGGCATTTCGCGGCAGCGGTTCTGGGGTTCGCCGATCCCGATCATTTACTGCGACATCTGCGGCGTCGTACCCGAGAAATTTGAAAATCTGCCGATCCGCCTACCCGATAATGCCCCGATCACCGGCACCGGCGAGTCGCCGCTGGCCAAGGTGCCGGAGTTTTACCACACGACGTGTCCGACCTGCCACGGCCCCGCGACCCGCGAGACTGACACGATGGACACGTTCGTCGATTCGTCGTGGTACTTTTTCCGCTACACCGACTCGACCAACGAGATAATGCCGTTCGACCCGGCGATCGCCGAATATTGGACGCCGGTCGATCAGTATATCGGCGGCGATGACCACGCCGTCATGCACCTCATCTACGCCCGCTTTTGGGCCAAGGTGATGCGTGATATGGGCCTCGTCACGTTTAACGAACCCGTCAAACGCCTGCTTACGCAGGGAATGGTCGTCGGCGAAACCTTTTTCGAAGACGAGACCGGCAAACGCAAATATCACCAGCCCGGAACCGTCACCGTCACCCGCGACGCCAAAGGCAAAATGATCGGAGCGACCGCCGCTGACGGCAAACCGCTCAAGTACGGCATCGAGCGAATGTCCAAATCCAAGGGCAACGGCGTCGACCCCGACGAGATGGTCGACATCTACGGTGCCGACGCGGCCCGCCTGTTTGTGATGTTCGCCGCTCCGATCGAAAACGAACTGGTCTGGAACGAGACCGGCATCGAGGGCGGCGTCCGATTTCTCCAGCGGGTCTGGCGACTTGTATACAAATGGCACTCGGTCTTGTCCGCAGAGCCTGTGGTCGCGGGCGGTTTCGCTCCGTCTGCCACCGTAGCGGCATCCGGCCCGGCCAAAAAGCTCCGCCAAAAGACACATCAGACCATCAAACGCGTGATGGACAGCTTTGAGAGCCTGCAGTTCAACACGCCGGTCGCCTCGCTGATGGAGCTTTCCAACGCCATCTACGATATCGGCGTCGAGCCCGAAAACGCCGTCGAGAGCGAGATCCTCGCCGTCCGCGAAGCCGTCACCGCGTTGACGCTGATGCTCACGCCCTTCACGCCGCACGTGGCCGAGGAACTTTTCGCCTCGATCATCGGCAACGACGACGGCATGCTCACAAACGGTGCCCTGTTCCCGACCTATCAAGAGGAACTCGCCCGGGCCGACGAGATCGAGATTCCCGTGCAGATCAACGGCAAGCTTCGTTCCCGCGTCATCGCCGCACCCGAAACGCCGAACGATGAACTTGAAAAACTGGCACTCGCCGACGAAAAGGTCCGCGAGTACACCGCCGGCAAAGAGATCGTCAAGGTCATCGTCGTACCTAAACGGCTCGTAAATATCGTGATCAAAGCCTGAGTGCAAGAGAGGTAAATGCCGTTCGTTCCAAATTGGTGGAAAAAAGGCGAGATTTTCGGAACTTTTCGTGCTAATCTTAACGTTTCCGAATATTGGTGAGTCGAAAGATCAGGTTTAACCGAAAATGACGAGGCCGTCATCTAATACCGCAGATGAGAGAGTGTCAACTCTGTAAAAATTGTTTCTCTGACGATGTTGCTTCCTGTCCTAATGACGGGATGCCGACCGCCCACACGATCGCCGGCGAACCCGTGCTTGAGGGCAAATACCACCTCGAACACCGTCTCGGCCAGGGCGGTATGGGCGTCGTGTACAAGGCACGCCACGCGTACCTCAAAACGCAGCTTGCGATCAAGGTGATCCTGCCCGACCTCGTCGGCAACGACCCACAACTCGTGACGCGGTTCCGCCAGGAGGCACTCGCCGCCGCCGCCATTCGCCATCAAAATGTCGTCAGCGTCACCGATTACGGCGTCGTCGCCGGTTCGCTGCCGTTTCTGGTTATGGAGTACGTCGAGGGCGAGTCGCTCCACGATATGCTCACCCGCGAAAAGAAACTTTCCCCCGAGCAGGCATTTGAGCTGATGTCCGCGATCTGTGCGGGCGTCGGAGCGGCCCATCATCAGGGCATCGTCCATCGCGATCTCAAACCGCTCAATATCATGATCTGCAGCGACAAGCCCAACATCTCGCAGGCGGTCAAGATACTCGACTTTGGCCTCGCCAAGATCAAATCAGGCGAGTTGCTCGGCTCGTTTGTCCAGGCAAAAACGACCGGCCTGATGGGCTCGCCATACTATATGGCCCCCGAGCAGTGGGCCGACGAGGACCCCGACACGCGCGCCGATATCTACAGCCTCGGCGTTATGCTCTACCAGATGCTCGCCGGTGACGTCCCTTTCAAGGGCTCATCGATCCCGGCGATCATGAAAAAGCACATTTCGGATCCGGCTCCGCCGTTTTCGAGCCTCGGCGTGACGATATCGCCGGCACTCGAACGGGCCGTTTTTCACTCGCTTGAAAAAGATCCCGATCTGCGAACGCCGTCAGTCGAGGCACTTGTCGAAGAAGTGCGTGCCGCCATCCAACCGGCGACTGCCCAGGGCATCCACAGTACGATGGGCCATTCGCAATCTCTGCCCGTCTCGTCGCTAAAGATCAGGACGCGGCCGCCGGCGTCCAAGGTGTTCATCGACAATATTTCGGTCGGCGAAACGACTCTCGACGGCGAACTGCTGCTCGACGGCATTCAGAGCGGTAACCATCACCTTCGCGTCAGCAAACCCGGCTTTCACGATTGGCTCGGCGACGTCGTGTGCGACGGCCGCCCGCGTGAGATCGTCGCCGAACTGCGGACCGCGCCGCCACCCGACGTCAATGCCATTCCCAAGCCAAACATCGGCCACATCTCGCTGCCGGACGAATTTTCCGAGTCCCGGACCCGTCCATTCCGAAGCACAGGTTCGAGGCCCGCGCCGACGCTTGACGAGACCGTCCACCAAAACATTAATACGTTCCCGCCGGCGTCCGTGCCGCCGCCCGCGCCGAAAAAATCGTTCTTTTCGCCGTTGCTTTTCGGAATTATCGGAATATTAGGTCTTTTTGTTTTGGGAATAGCTGGTTTAGGTGCGGCGTATATGTTCGGGCTCTTTGGCCCCGCCAAAAACGTCGGCAATCTGGCAAATGCGGCCACACCGACGCCGAAGACGTCAGCGTCGCCCGTAACTTCGGCCAAACCGGAACTCGCTCAGATACCGGGCGGAACCTTTAAGATGGGCCGTAATAATGGCCGTGATGAGGAAAAGCCGGAGCATTCGGTAACGGTCAAGCCGTTCTCGATGGACAAGACCGAGGTCACCAACGGCGAATATTACGCGTTTGTGTCAGAGAAGGGATACAAACCCGTACCGGCGCATTGGGTCAATGAAAAGCCGATCTCGGGACAGGAGATGATGCCCGTCCGATATGTAAATATCGACGACATCAAGGCGTTTGCGGCCTGGCGATCCGACCGAGACGGCGTCACGTACCGTCTGCCGACCGAGGCAGAGTGGGAATATGCCGCCCGAAACGGTGAAAAGAGCAGTCTTTTCCCGTGGGGCAACACATTTCAAGCGAAATGTGCGGTTATTGATAAATCACTGATGGAGCCCGTTGCTGTCGGCTCGCAATCGTGCCCGAACCAGTGGGGCGTGCAAGATCTGATCGGTAACGTTTACGAGTGGACAGGGTCCAACGCCGAACCCTATCCGGGCAGCGTCAAGGTTAAGGAATTTTCGGAGACCACCTATACGATTCGCGGTGGCTGTGCGGCAAATCAATCGACCGGTGAATATGGGATCACATCTACATATAGGCAATTCGTGCCGATCGTTAAACGAGATCTGCAGTTGGGATTCCGGCTTGTCTCCGGTGGTTAGTTCACCGCGCCGGGCGTCAGGGTACCGTTTGATCGGCAGACTATTACTACTGAACCTTTTAGTGTTTGTTTCGGCTCTCTGTTTATCCGCTCAGGATCTCGGCAGCAGCAACACCCTGTTCGGGACGACCCGTAAACCGGAATCAACCTCCGCCGTAAAGAGATCCAAACCCGTAGCTAAAAAGGCAAAACCGAAAGCGGTCGCCGCTCACGCCACCCGGAAAGCCAGGCCGGCAACTGCGTCTGCCAAAGCTCCTGTCCGTATCGCACCGCGAACGCAGGAAAAAGCGGCTCCCGCAACCGCTAAGGCTGTCGTATCGCCCAACTCGGAAACAAACGAAAAATATATCCGGTTTATCGCCGAGGGTAATGCCGCCCGCCAGGCGTCCGACGCCGCCGACGCCGAGAGTGCCTATAAACGTGCAACATCCCTGCGGCCTAACGACCCGGTAGCTTTTGGTTTGTTGGGCGGCCTATATTTTGACACGATGCGGTGGGAACTTGCCGAAAAGGTCTATCGCTGGGCCCTCGCTCTCGAACCCGATAACGCGGCGTATACCCTCGCTCTGAGCCGGGTGCTGTCTCAGCCGGTCGCCGCCGCGAACCTGTCGGAACGATATGACGAGGCCGAGCAGCTTGCTCGCAAGAGTCTGGCTCTTCGGCCGGGTGCGGCAAATTCGTCCGATCAGCTCGGTGCAACGCTCGAGCGGCGGGGCTTGCTCGGAAATGGGACCGAGTCCGCATATCGCACAGCGATCCAGCGTGACTCGGGCAATGCCCTCGCTCACGCACATCTTGGCCGTCTGATGCGAAAGCGAGGCAAGTTGGACGCTGCCCGCAGCGAGACGGCGGCGGCGGTTGCCACAGCAGCCGATTCGGCGACGTTGACGCAGGTCGCCGAGTCTTTCCAGTCCGAGCAGCGGTATGCTGACTCGATCCCGTTATTGAGAAAGGCTCTGGCGGTCGAGCCGCGAAATTATACCGCACTCGTATTTCTCGGCCGCGCGCAGGCCGCCGGGGGCGACCTCACCGGTGCGGAATCAAACCTAATTGTCGCCACGCGGGTCAGCCCGTTTAGTTTTATCGGCTTTTCCGAGCTTGGCAGATTATATATGCGGCAGGCAAAACTCGAAATGGCCGAGACCGTCCTGATGCACGCCACGCGGCTTGCCGACGCGTTTGAACGCCGCGAGTTGGCGGCCCAGTTTGAACACCTGGGTGACGCCTACGACCGGAGCGGCAAATCGAAGGCGGCCGTGAATGCGTACAGGACATCGCTCTCGTTGGACGGAACGCGAACGACCCTAGCCGCTAAGATCGCCGGGATCAAGCGTTGATCCCGCGGTCCAGAACTAGAATCTACGCGTCATTACGCGTTTTATTAAACTATTCCCATTAAAGTTGCCGGAACCGCGGCCCGTGCCGATGTGGTTTCCGAATGCAGTAGTATTAACCGAATAGATGCATTGCCCTACTTGCGGTCAAAATTATCCCGAAGGTTCGCAGCGGTTCTGCGACCTCGACGGCTCCCGCCTGATCTCGCTCAGCGACGACGATTACCGCCGCGGAAAGCAAAAGATATTCTCGACCATCTTGTCGGTGCCGCCTGCCGCCGAAACCGATGGCGCCGCCGCACCCAACCGGAAATTCGTCTTTACCGAAACGGACCAGAAAGAGATCGACGCCCAAATGGAATCGCTCTTCTTTGACCGCACGGAACAAGATGCGACCGCTCTGTCCGATTCGCGCGGTGAGTTTGAGATCCTCGACGAACCGGAACCGGTTCGCACGTTTGGCCGCCGGGTCGACCCGTACACCATTCCCGCCGGCCACGTCGAGGTCGGCGAAACCGGTCACCCATCGATCAACAGCCTCGACTTCGACATCGATGCACCTGACCAATTTATCGGCAAACTGGTCAAGGGCCGTTACGCTATCACCGAATGCGTCGGCGAGGAAGATACCGGTTTCGCGTATCTTGCCGAGGACCGCATCGTCGCTGACAAGCGTATCGTCGTCCGGATCCTCACCGGCCAAGATCTCGACGACATAACCAAGAGCATTTTTGCCGAGGAACGCGTCTCGCTCGGGCATTTTACCCATCCAAACATCGTCAGATTGTTTGATTCGGGGCAGTTTGTCGACGGCACGACCTTTCTCATCAGCGAGTACGTCGACGCCCTGACGATCGCCGATATCCTGCAAATACACGGCCCGCTCACCGCGACGCGGACCGCCAGGGTCATTCGGCAGGCGTCCTACGCCCTTGGCGATGTCCATCACGAGGGAGTACTTCACCGCGATCTGCGGCCCGAATTTTTACTCGTTCTGCATAACGAGATCGGCGGCGAGCAGGTCAAAATATCCAATTTCGGCGTCTCCGACGGCGAACCTAACACCGACAATCTCGCGTACAAGGCCCCCGAGATACTCGACGGCCGCATCCCGACCGTCGCGAGCGATATCTATTCGCTGGCGGTCATCGCGTTTCAAACCCTCACCGGGCGGACCCCGTTTAAGGCCGATACGGTCAGGGAACTGATGCGCCGACAGCGCTCCGGGCTCAAGGTCCATCCCACCGATCTCCGCCGCGACGTTATTCCGGCGGTCGACTATGTATTTGATAAGGCACTGGCGGCAGATCCGCTGCGTCGATTCGGCACGGCGCGTGAGTTTGGCGATGCTCTCTTCGCTGCTCTGACAGCGGTGCCCGAACTGTCCGCCGATGACGGGCGCGTTACGATGCTCGACACCTCAATTCACGATTCGCACATGCCCGACGCACCGGGCCCGGCAACGGCCGACGATCCAAAGCCCGCAGTCCCGAACACCGGCATCCCCGCCTCCGATGACGGGCCGGCCTGGACGCGGCGTTCGTCGGAACCGCCCGCTGAGACCAATTGGCGGTGGATTAGGATCGCCCTCATCGGCTTTGTCGTATTGCTGGCGATCGCCGGCGGGATCTGGTATTACCTGCTCGGCAAATCGGCCGAGCGTGAGGCGGCAAATCTGCGGCCAAGTTCGCCGTCTGCGTTGCCGACCCCGGACAGCAAACTTGAGGGTGATGTGCCGCCGCCCGTTCGCACCATCGAACAACCGCTCAATACGACGGCCTATCAGAGCACACGGGCCAGTATGAAAGGCGATCTCTATCGCAATTTCGTTGGTTTTTCCGTCTTTTATCCGAACGATTGGAAGGTCGTCGGGCCGGTCGAGAGCAGCGACGGCAGATCCCGTGGCAAGTTTCTCGACATCGCTCGAAATACACCCGCGGGCGACCGCATCGAACAGATGCTCGTCAGCTATTATCCGAGCACCGGCACCTACAACGAAGACGTCGCTAAATTCCCCGACATGGTCCGCGAGACCAACGTCACGCTGACCAAGCTCCTGCCAAACTACCAGATGGTCTCGGACGGCGAGACCAAGCTTAACGGCAGTTGGCGTGGCTATGAGGTC
>JAYVUD010000248.1:0-27055 GCA_043788335.1 Chloracidobacterium sp.
CGGCTTCGCGGAAATTCACTCTTCTTTCAAGACGCCAAAAGCCGGCGGTGATAATTGATCTGCCCGCGATGGTATTCGAGATGGGTGGCGAGATGGACGATGAAAAACTCGGTTGTCATCGGGTGGCCGAACACGTTTATCGGGTAATCTTTCGCCAGGTCATCGGCCGACAGTTTCGCAAGCGTTCCCTTGACGACCACGATCGCCTCGTCGATCTCAGCCAGCAACAGGTCACGCGGGACCGCGTGGTCCGCAAACTCCAGATCGCGGTCTCGCTCATATTCCGTTCCGCCGAGCACAGTTCCGAAAAAGAATTTAAGATTCCCGATCAGATGGAGCGTCAGGTTGCCGGCTGAGTTGAGGATCTCGCCCTTTATTTTCCACAGATCGGCTTCATTCGAGTACTGTTCGATCTCGGCTCTGAGCCGGTTGATATCGCGATCGTAGATCTGGGCGAGGACGTCGGTCAGCATATTATTCGTTCATCATAAAATCCAGCATCCGCACGATGGTGTCTCTCATTTCGCGGCGGTCGACGACCATATCGACCATCCCGTGTTCCAGCAGAAATTCGCTCCGCTGAAAACCCTTTGGTAGCTTTTGGCGGATCGTCTGCTCAATTACGCGAGGGCCGGCAAAACCGATCAACGCCTTGGGTTCGGCCAAGATAACGTCGCCCAGCATCGCAAAACTCGCGGTCACCCCGCCGGTCGTCGGGTCGGTCAGTACGGAGATAAACGGCAATTTCGCTTCGTGCAGCATTGCGAGAGCCGCCGAGATCTTTCCCATCTGCATGAGGCTCAACGTGCCCTCCTGCATTCTGGCACCGCCTGACGCGGAGAAAATTATGACCGCACCCTTGGTGTCGAGAGCGTATTCGATCAGTCGGGTGATCTTTTCGCCGACCGCCGACCCCATCGAACCTCCGATGAATGCCATATCCATCGCCCCGGCATAGACCAGATGCCCGCCGACCATTCCCTTGCCGGAAACTATCGCTTCGTTCAGGCCAGACAGTTCCTTGGCCTGCTCGATCCGGTCCTTGTACGGCTTCGAATCAAAAAATCCGAGCGGGTCACCCGACATCACTTCTTCGTCGAGCTTTTCGTAGCGGCCATCGTCGAACAGATCCTTTAACCGTCCGACCGCTGTGTAGCGAAAATGGTACGAGCAATGCGTGCAAACCTCGTGCGATTCGGTCAGCTCGCGTTTATACAGAGCGCTGTCGCACTCGGGGCACTTTACAAATATGCCCTCCGTCCGGACAACGCGCTCTTCGTCGCCGTCAACATCGTCGATCTTCGGTTTGTCCCTGCGAAACCAAGCCATATTAATTGCGTCTAACTAAAAGTCAAGGTTAGCACACGGCTCGGAGCACGTAAACGAGCGTCGCGATCATTCGGGTTAACGCCAGCCCGTTTTTTCTGTGGTTTCACGTGCAAAGTTATGTTAGATTTTAGGAGTAACCATTAGGGAAGTTTACATTATATGAGAGAAATTATGCATCGTTGTTTATTACCGCTGTCCGTCCTCGTATTCTCGATTTGTGCTTATCCGGCGACACGCACATGGGACGGCGGCGGAGCTGATGCCAACTGGCAGACGGCCGCGAACTGGTCGACCGACGTCGCGCCGGCTGCCGGTGACGACCTCGTCTTTCCGGCGACAGCGGCGCAACTTACGAATAACAACAATTATTTCTTCCTGACCAGTTTTAATTCGATCACGGTCGATGGCGGAGCGTACACATTTGGCGGCAGCCCGATTCGCCTCGTTAATGGACTGACGGTAAACGGCGGGACGACCACCATAAACCTAGCCGTCACATCCGGAGGTTCACAGGCGTTTACGACTGCCACGGGAGCCACGGCCACGGTCGCGGTCCTCTCGATCGGTAATTTCGCACTGTCGATCAACGGTGGGGGCTCGCTAGGTATCGGATTGATCTCCGGTTCAGGAACCATCAATAAGAATGGCCTTGGAGCGGCACTTATCGCGTCAGGGACCGGTTTTAGCAGCCAGATGAATGTGCAGGACGGGGTGCTCGTGAATGACGCCGCAACGTCAAATAGCTATGTCCTGATCCATACCAGTACCGTGAATCCGGACCCGAATCAACCGAGCGGTTTCGGCGGAACCGGCTCGGTCGGGACCGTTGACGACCTTGTCGGGGCCATCAGTTCGGGCACTTTGACCTCTCCGACCGGTATTCTCAATATTTCCGGGATATTGCACATCTACGTCGCCGGCACCTACGTGTGCAAGATCAGCGGCAACACGCCCGGAGCGAACGGACATGACCAGCTCAACGTAACAGGAACGGTAATGCTGGACGGTTCCCGCCTTATCCTCCTGCCGCTAAATAATTTTCGCCCGGCGATCGGCGACAGGCTTGTGATCATTAAGAATGACGGCATCGACCCGATCCAGGGCACGTTTCAGAATCTCCCCGAGGGCGCCCGATTTGCCGGCCCGCTCAATATGTCGTTTCAGATCACCTATCACGGCGGCGACGGCAATGATGTTGCAGTCACACGAGTCGGGCGGGCACCGTTTGACATCGACGGCGACGGCAAGACCGATACCGCCGTCTTTCGTGCACCGGTCGGCATCTGGTACGAACTGTTGAGCTCGGATAATCACTTCGCGTCCGTAAATTTCGGCGGCCCCAGCGACACTGTAGTTCCGGCCGATTTTGACGGGGACAACAAGATCGATCTGACCGTTTTCCGACCGGCGGTCGGCACGTGGTACTCGATCCGAAGTTCGGACACGACGTTTACAGCGACGCAATTCGGATCTCCCGGCGACATCCCGGTGCCAAACGATTTTGACGGCGATGGCAGGGCTGACTTTACAGTGTTCCGCCCGTCAACCGGCGTCTGGTATCAACTGCGAAGTCTTGGTAATCGGTTTTATGCGACGCAATTTGGTCAGAATGGCGATCTGCCGCAGGTCGGCGATTTTGACGGTGACGGGATCGGAGATATCGCGGTTTATCGAGCCGGCATTTGGTATGAACTTTTGAGTTCGACCGGCGGCTTTTCGGCGACACAATTCGGGATCGCTACCGACAAACCCGTACCGGGCGACTACGACGGTGACGGCAAGACCGATTTGGCGGTCTACCGCGACGGCATCTGGTACGAACTCGGATCATCGGTCGGATTTCAGGCATTGTCATTCGGCATTCCGAGCGACGTACCGGTTGCCGGCGATTACGACGGTGACGGCAAGACCGACCCGGCTGTATACCGAAACGGCATCTGGTATTTGCAGCGATCGACCAGCGGGTTTGGGGCCGTCGCATTTGGCATCGCCGGCGATGTCCCGCTGCCATCTGCCTACTAGATCTGGACTATCTGAGCACGTCGAGCATCTGTGCGTGCAGCAGACCGTTGCTCGCACAGATCGGCGGTGCGTAGACGCTAAATTTCGAGCCGTCGTAATAGCTCACCTGCCCGCCAGCCTCTTCGATCAGCAAAACACCGGCGGCCACGTCCCAGGCGTTCAGGCCCTCTTCCCAAAATCCGTCAAATCGCCCGCACGCGACATACGCGAGGTCGATTGCCGCCGAACCATCCCGCCGAACGCCGCGAGACCTCAGCAGAAACTGCGTCAGATGCCGTGCAAAATCCTCACGGTCCTTAAAATCGTATGGAAATCCGGTACAGATCAGGGCGTTGCCGATCTCTTCGGTCTCGGAAACGCGGATCGGCTTGTTATTGAGGCTCGCCCCGCGGCCGCGTTCGGCGGCAAAAAGCTCGTTGCGAGTCGGGTCGAACGTCACACCGAGCACGACCTCGCCGTCGTGTTCGAGAGCGAGCGTCACGCAAAAGCACGGATAGCCGTGCGCGTAGTTCGTCGTGCCGTCGAGCGGGTCGATTATCCATTTCCAGGTATTTTCGCCGCCCATAACGACGGCATTACCGGCCTCTTCGGCAAGGATCGAGTGTTTGGGATAGTACGATTTTATCCGCTCGATGATCAAAGCTTCGCTGGCGAGATCGGCCTCGGTCACGAGGTTAATATCGCCTTTCATTGTGATGTTGATCTTTCGCCCGAATTTTTCGAGCAGCACCTGTCCCGCGTCGCGGGCGGTTTCAATAGCAAAATTGAGCATGCTCTAATTTCATCATTAGAACCCGGAAACTTCAAACTCGGTGTGTAAAGATTAGCGGACTGACCCACGGCGACCGAGCCTAGACCGCCTACTTATAGGACTCGTAGGTGTCGACAAAACCGCCGAGCCCCGAGACCCGGTATTTTTCGATGTCGCGGTCGAGAAATCCGTACTCCCTCGAATAATGCGGCCCCGACGCATGAAAGCAGTATTCGCCCTTGATGATCCCGCTCTTCAGCCCGCACCACCTCAAAAACAGCCCCGCCAACAGTCCGTCTTCCGAGACTTTCATATTTATCCGCGTAAATTCGAAAAAGATCCGGATCTTGCGATAATCGCTTCGGCGAAAACACGTTGCCCATCCGCCGGTCGGTCCGAGTTGAACGGTCCGTTCGCCTCGTACGTCGTCGACATAATGATCCGCCGGCGGTTTCGCTCCGTTGGTAAACTCATTCTGGATCACATCCAGTGCCAGGTAGCCAAACTCCGGGAAAGCAGCCATATAGCTACCGAAGACCTCTTTCAGCTTTGGTGGAAATGTCAGCACGTCGTCGTCGACGACCACGATAAATTCGCCCCGAGCCTTTCGCAGCAGTTTCTTGTACGAACTCAGTCCGTAGTTCTTTTTGAGTTTGTAGATCCTGAACCGGCTGTCATTCTCAAACTGAGTGAGGTACCCGACCGTGCCGTCGTCCGAACCGTTGTCCATCACTATGATCTCCGAGTCGCTAAGATCATCGACGCTCTCGAGCAGTGACGCTATGCATCGCTCAAGGAACGCCTTTCGATTCCACGTCAAAATGACAAAGCTGAATTTCATCCTACCGCACAGAAACGTTAACGTGGCCCATCATGCCTTCGCACGGATTTTCGCCCTTGATGTGGCTGACCTTGGTAACAATTGTCCCGCCGAGATCGACGTGATAAACCGGTCGCCGTTACAAGATCGGAGCTTTCACCGCAAATTCCGCGATTGTTATGGCAGGCGTTTGTATAATAAATCGTGCAAAGACGCTCAAACTATTTCTTCAGCCTCCGGTCGGCGACATCCAAAAACTCCCGTACCTGATCATCCCAAAATACCCAGTCGTGAACGCCCGGATGTTCGCGGTATTCGTGCGGCACCTTTTTCTCGTTCAGTATCCCGAGGAATTCGCGGTTGCTCCCGATCAGAAAATCTTCGGTCCCGCATGACAAATAGACATAGGGCAGGGCCTTTACGCTATCAGGCGAGAGATCACGGGCGATCTTAAAGATGTCGTTCGATTTGCGTGCATCGCCGTTCATATCGACGCCAAAGACCGTATCCATTGATTTTGCAATTGCCCCGGCGGTTTTTTCCGTCCATCCAGCGGCCCCGAGGGCTCCGCTGAAACTGCCGATGAGCCCGAACATTTCCGGATATTTGAGGCCGAATTTGAGCGACCCGTAACCGCCCATCGACAACCCCGCGATCACCCGATGGTCGCGATCCGCTGCGGTGCGAAAATTCTTATCGATCTCCGGTATCAGTTCCTTTACGATATAGCTCTCGTACTTATCGTTTGGCGTCGAAACGCTGTCCGAATACCAACCGTTGTCGCCCTCAGGCGTGACGATGATGTAATTGTGGTTCGACGCGTATTCGGCAAGCTTGGTCTTGTCCGTCCAGTTGCTGAAATGGCCGGTCAAGCCGTGCAGCAAATACACGACCGCGAACCGCTCTGCGCTCTTCGTTTTGTACATCGCCGGCACGACGACGCGATACGGCATTTCGCGGCCCATCATTTTGCTGCTGAGTTTGAGGTTTTGAACCTCATTTCCCTTGGACGCGGCGGTCTGAGCCGATGCCGACTGCGAAAACTGTGACAAGGACAACGCGAGCAAAAACAACCCGATCAACCTAAGATTATTAATATTCCGCCTCATAACCAGACAAATCTCCTAATTGAACATTTCCCCAAACCATCCGCCGTCTTTTTCGTGGTCGACGATCAGCGTCAATTCGCCTGCATCGAGCCAGACGCCCGAACATTTGTCGCAGACGTCTATTTTGATTTCCTCAAAATCGGCTTCGATCAATTTGCCATCACATTTCGGGCATTTGATCCCGAGCCGTTTGGCATCGTCCTCTTCGATCTTCGCCTTCATTTTGGCGATGACCTCTTTTTCTTTCTTGTGAAAATACTCGCTTTCGAGGGCATGTCCACGCCCTTTCATGTCATTCGGCATTAATTGTGTAAACTCCTAAATTCTTCTAGCTTTCGGTCTTATGGATCGAACGCACGCGTTGCCGTGCCTTTTTGGAACGGCGGATCGTGTTGCGGCGTTTGAGGCTGCTCTCAGCCCAATCGGAAACTTGTTTCAGCGGATGCCACTCAAAATCCTCGAGCGGCAAAACCTCGCTGGTCGAATCGCTTAGTTTAAGTGTACTAAACGCGACGAAAAATAGTGTGAAATGAAATAATAGTCCCGCCGCCAGCACCAGCCAACCCGGTGCGAGGCCGACCTGCGCACGATCGACAAACTCGCCGAAGGTCGCCGCTCCTATCGGGTGAATAAAAACCTTAAGCGTCCAACTCAGTGCCAGCAGCACAAACAGCCACAGATAGTTAGCTCGCAAACGCCGTCCCACGGCCTCCCATTCGCTAATGTTAAAGTGCGGCGATATGAGGTCCGCGGAGATATGCTCAGCCCACTCCTTGTCCGGCGGTATCGTGCGTGACGAGAGCATCGGCGCAAAATATCCGGTTTCGAGCACTCGTACGCGATTGGCCCAAACTTCGTAGTATCGATATCGACGCGCTTCCATAAACAGAAAGATGCACACCAGAATCGTGTTGATGGGGATCGCAAAATGCGGGTTATTCGGCGAGCTAAACACAAACGACAGCGTCGCACCGGTGGTGATCACCGCCCAGTTGGTCGTCGCGTCGAGCCGTCCGCGCCAGACATTAGAACGCTGTACCTCGCCGCGGTAAAAATGCACCATCGCCGTGTTAAATTCGGCCGGCTCCAGTTTCTGGGCGATCGTGATCGGCGTGGTCTTCGGCTTTTGGTTGCGGCGGCGCACTTCGTCCGCGAATGCCCGAAACGTTTCGGGAAATGCGGTTGTGTGGATATCGTCGTCAACCGGTCTCGTGACGCGCCGAACCTCGTCCTTCATAAGGCGAATGGATGGAGAAAGTAGGGGTGAGCAGTCCTTTCTCTGCTTTAAATGTTTAACATTTATCGCCGACTGATGCAAGAAACTGGCGTTTTCCGCTTCTAGAAGTTAACATTTGCCGCAAAGGCTGCGTTTCCGCCCAGCGGCCAACTGCAGTAAAATCAAGCAGCTATGATCGAAACGGACGAAAAATGGATGCAGTTCGCTCTCGACGCCGCTCGGACCGCCGCCGCGATCGCCGAGGTCCCGATCGGGGCCTGTATCGTCGGCGAAAACGGCGAACTGCTCGCCGTCGGCCACAACCTGACGATCACCAACAGCGACCCGACGGCACACGCCGAGATCGTCGCCATCCGCCTCGCCTCGGCAAAGTTAGGCAATTACCGCCTCACCGGCACCACCGTCTATTCCACCATCGAACCGTGTGCGATGTGTGCCGGGGCCCTCGTCACTGCCCGCGTCAAACGTCTCGTCTACGGCTCGGACGACCAACGATTTGGCGGCATCACGACGCATTTCCGGATCGGAACCGGGACCGAGCTAAACCATCGCATCGACGTCACATCCGGCGTTCTTGCCGACGAATGTCGGACTCTGATGCAGGATTTTTTCCGGGCACGGCGGTGACCTGAGCAGCCGGATTTTGACCTTTATTCTCAAAACGGGATATTTTACCGCGTAATATTCCACCATCACTTGATAAATCCAAACTCAAACCGTTAATATTAGAGGTTCGCGGAGAGGTGCGAGAGTGGTTGAATCGAGCAGTCTCGAAAATTGCCGTACCCTAACGGGTACCGTGGGTTCGAATCCCACCCTCTCCGCCATTTACTTGGCAGTTGTTTGAGAATTAGTTTTACCCGTCCGCTCTGAGTTAGTACTTCGATCGAATATGCAGGAGTTTGCCTAAATATGCCCTTGACTAAAAGATTATCGGCCGAATTTTTAGGGACGATGTGGCTCGTATTCGGCGGTTGCGGAAGTGCGGTGCTCGCCGCGGCCGTTCCGCAGCTCGGCATTGGGTTTGCGGGTGTTGCTCTCGCGTTTGGCCTGACTGTCCTGACCGGAGCGTACGCTCTCGGCCACATCTCGGGCGGCCACTTTAATCCGGCGGTTTCGTTCGGACTCTGGGCCAGCAAACGATTTCCGCTCGCCGACCTGTTGCCGTACATTATCGCTCAGGTTCTCGGGGCAATAGCCGGAGCCGGCATCTTGTATGTCATCTTTAGCAACAAGGCGGGATTTGCGGGACTCGGCGGCGGTTTTGCATCGAACGGTTTCGACACCCATTCGCCCGGGCAGTATTCGGTGGTAGCGGCATTTGTTGCCGAGGTCGTGTTGACCTTCTTTTTTCTGATCATCCTCCTCGGTGCAACCCATAAACGGGCACCCGCGGGATTTGCCCCGATCGCGATCGGTCTCGGGCTGACGCTGATCCACCTGATCTCGATCCCGGTCACGAACACGTCGGTGAATCCGGCACGCAGCACCGGACCGGCTCTGTTTTTGGCGATGTATTCGGATCCGTGGGCGATCAAACAGCTCTGGCTGTTTTGGGTAGCCCCGATCCTCGGAGCCCTTCTCGCAGGTTTCGGTTACGGCTGGCTCGCCGGCGACGATGACCCGGAACCGGAAGTGGCCGAATAAGTCAGAACCGCCTGCGTGAGCGGGCGGGTTCTTCAGGTCAGAACCGCCTGCGTAAGCGGGCGGGTTCTTCGAATTGATAATTTAAGTTAGTACGGAAAGGTGCAAGAGCGGTTGAATTGGCAGCATTGGAAATGCTGTGAACCTCAAAAGGGTTCCGTGGGTTCGAATCCCACCCTTTCCGCCATCCGATTTTGGATTGGCGATCTTTGATTTTGAATTTGAAAGAGATGTTTTCTTTCTTAAATCCAAAATCCATGATCTAAAATCCAAAATCCATACGGTCTCAGGCTCCGCACAAGGTTTGAGTTGTGAACTCCGCTAGGCGAGGAATCGAGCAACGGTAGCGATTTCAGCCTGTGTTGCGGTTAAGTCTGAGACCACCAATTTCTACCCCACCGGGACCGCGGACGGCTCGTCCGCAAGTCGTAATTTATTTCAGATCGAGCGAAAAAAGCCGGAGCACTCTCGCTTCGGCTTTTTCGCATTTGCACTTCTATCCAGCGGACTACTCCGCGTCCATCGTCTTCGGCTCGGCGGGTTCGAAACGTCTGGCGAGCGGCGAAACCGCGAACGTTAAAAGCGATACGATCGATGCCGACCCGACCTCTCATCCTGTCATATCCTGGCGAATCGTTTCCATTTAACCCGACCTCAATTTCCCCTAACAGCGGCCGCGCTCGCAATCATTTGCTTTGTCGTATGATTTGGGACTATCATCTTTTCGGTGTTCCCCCTCATACAGATTAAGTTTGGTTCAACGGCTCTTAAACGGAGATAGAGATAGAGATGAAAAAGGCAATTTCAATTCAGGTTCGTGGATTCCTACCGGTGCTTACTTCCCTTTTTGTATTGGCTTTTGTTTTGGGGTTTTCGGCGCCCTCGGCGAACTCGCAAAATTCGCGCTCGTCGATAAACAGCCACAAGGCCCGGACCAAGGCCGTAAAACACACCGCCCGCCGCCCAACCGGACGCCGGGCGAAGAGCGACGGAACGCCCGATATTTCGGGTGCTAAGCCGGTCAAACCGTGGTCGACCATCGGCAATCTCACCGGCCTGCCGCAGATCGGCCCGTCGCTCGCGGAAAAGGAACGCGATCAGGAAGAGATCGAACGTCTCCCGCCGCCAGCCCAAAAGAAAAAGCCGCTGCCGGGTGTGATCGACCCCGAAAATATAGCGTCATTTCAGCCCGTAAACCCGACAACACCGACGCCCGGAGCCAATTTCGTCGGCCTCGATTACGCCAACTGGGGCAGCGGATTCCCGCCTGACACGGTCGGCGACGTCGGCCCCAATCATTTCGTCCAGGCAGTCAACAGCTCCTTTGCGGTCTATAACAAAACAGGCACTCGCCTTGTCGCCATGACGTTCAACACCCTGTGGACAGGTGCCGGTGCCGGAACGGCGTGTTCGGGGGCCAATCAGGGCGACCCGACCGTCATCTATGACCCCGCGAACAACCGCTGGATCGTAGCCGATTTTGCCTTCTCAAACACTACGACCGGCCCGTTTTATGAGTGTATCGCCGTGTCCAAAACTGCCGATCCGACGGGTGCCTGGTGGCTCTACGCTTACCGGGCGGATGACGCCGCCCACAATTGGCTCCCTGACTACCCGAAAATGGGCATCTGGCCCGACGGCCTTTATATGTCGGCAAATATGTTTCAGGGCAGTACGTTTAAGGAGGTTCGTGCCTACGCCTTCAACATGGCAGATATGATCGCTGGTGCTCCGATGAGGAGCGTTTTCATCGATCTCAATTCGACGGCATATTTCTCGCTCCTGCCGAGCAACTATCGCGGCACGCCGCCGCCGGCAAACCGAGAAAATATCTTCGTCGGCGAATCGGGGTCCGCATTCGCCTTCAACGTCTTCAAATTCAAGCCCAATTACACGACTCCCGCGAGCAGTACATGGGTCGCTCAGGCGGATGTCAGCCAAGCGTCGTATACCGGTTCGACCGGTTCGGTGCCGACCTCCGGCAATTCGCTCGACACGGTAAATGCCGATGGTTTGAAGATGCAGAACCAGTACCGCAACATCGGCGGCGCCGAATCGCTGTGGGTCCACCACAACACTCTCACCGCCGCCGGCGGTGTCAATGGCGTTCAGTGGGCACAAATTAATGTCACCGGCGGAACCGTCGTTACAACGCCCGTCCAGCAGCAGATCTACGGCAATCTCAGCAGTGACACCCAACACCGCTGGATGCAGAGCCTCGCGGTCGACCGTGTCGGAAATATGCTGCTCGGCTACAGTGCCGCCAACGCGACTAATTTCCCGAGCATCCGTTATAACGGCCGTCTCGTGACCGACCCGCTCAACACCCTGCCGCAAGGCGAAATAATTCTGCAGGCGGGCGGCGGCACGGCGGTTGGCAATTGCGGAACATCTGCCTGCACACGTTGGGGCGATTACTCGGCAATGAGCGTCGACCCGGTGGATGACTGCACATTCTGGTACACGACCGAATATATGGCCGCCAACGGCCTCGCCTGGAGTACACGGATCGGCTCGGTCAAATTCCCGACCTGTACCGCTGCATCGACCAACCGCACGCCCTTCGACTATGACGGCGACGGCAAAACTGACGCGTCCGTCTACCGTTCGTCTAATAATGCCTGGTACCTGCTGCGTTCGACCGCCGGATTTTCGGCGTTCCAGTTCGGTGCCGCCGGCGACTCGCTCGTCCCGGCCGACTACACCGGCGACGGCAAAACCGATATCGCCATCTGGCGTCCGTCCAACGGCAGTTGGTACATCCTCAAGAGCGAGGACTCGACGCTTTTGTTCGGCGGAGCATTCGGCACAAATGGCGACGTAGCGGTCCCGGCAGACTACGACGGCGATGGCAAAGCCGATATCGCCGTCTACCGCCCCGGAGGCCAGGCATACTGGTATCTCCAGCAGACGACCGCCGGATTTTCGGTCGTCCCGTTCGGCACCACCGGCGACGTCCCGGCCCTCGGTGACTACGACGGCGATCGTAAGGCGGATGTCAGCGTCTACCGCCCGTCCCTGGGCCAGTGGTTCCGCTTTAATAGCTCCACTGGTACCTTCTACGGCGTCCAGTTCGGTGCCGTCGGCGACAAGATCGTCCCCGGTGACTACACCGGCGACGGCAAGGCCGACAACGCCGTATTCCGCCCGTCGACCAACACCTGGTACGTCCTCCGCAGCGAGACGCCGACATTCTACGGTGCCGTCTTCGGTGCCGCCGGTGATGTCCCAGCCCCCGGTGACTACGACGGCGACGGCAAATACGACCTCGCCGTCTGGCGGCCCGGTGCCCAGGGCACGTTCTACATTCAGCAGTCCACGGCCGGTTTCTCCGCCATCCCCTGGGGCCTGACCGGCGATAGGCCCACGGCCAACGCCTACGTCTATTAACAAAAAATGGTAGCCCGGACTCACAGTTCGGGCTACCATTGGTCAACTGCTGATATTTCGCTATCCGGTCTTTCGGGCTGCCGCAATCCAAGACGACTCGGATGATCTGTCCGACCTGATCCACCAATTCACACCCGCGGCTATTCGCTAAGACCCCCTGCGCGGGCAACAACCAAAAACGAGATCGTAAGATCGAGGGCCCGCCACCCATTGATCCTTTTTCTGAATTACCCAGATCTCCCGACACCCTCAGGTAATGGATCTTTGAACTCCGAACCGCTGCCTCCCCGTTCCCTCCTTTGACTTTTTCACTCTTCCCCTTTTCCCCTTTTCCCCTCCAACGATTTACAATCATTGAAACAGCATGAGCTACCAAGTCATCGCCCGAAAATGGCGTCCCCAGACATTCGAGGAGGTTACCGGTCAGGAGATCATCACGCACACGCTGCGTAATGCGATCGAGCACGACCGGCTTCATCACGCATACATCTTTTCGGGAGCGCGCGGCGTGGGCAAGACGACGACCGCCCGCCTGCTCGCCAAATCGCTCAATTGCCATAAGACACCGACTCCAAATTTGACGCCGTGCTCAGGCAAGCCTGAGGCGATGTGCCCCTCCTGTCTTGAAATATCCGAGAGCCGCTCGATCGACGTGCTTGAGATCGACGCCGCCTCGCACACGGGCATTGACGACGTTCGGGAAACGATCATCGAGAGCATCAGCTTTAACCCGGCCCGCGACCGTTACAAGGTTTTTATCATCGACGAGGTCCACCAGCTATCAAAACCGGCATTCAACGCCCTTCTTAAAACGCTCGAGGAACCGCCCGCACGCGTCGTTTTCGTGATGGCGACGACCGAATTGCACAAGGTGCCGGACACCATCCTTTCGCGATGCCAGGAGTTTCAGTTTCGGACCATCCCGCTGCAAAAGATCTTTGACCGTTTGCGGATCATCGCCGACGCCGAAAAGATAGTTATCACGGACGACGCTCTGCGTGAGATAGCCTGCTCGGGCGAGGGATCGATGCGTGATGCCCAGTCCAATTTCGATCAGGTCATCAGCTTTTCGGGCGACGCGATAACGCCCGTCGACGTGGCGAACGCCCTCGGGTTCGCCAGCGTCGAGATACTGACACGCGTCGTCAAAGCGTTGGGCAATCGCCTGCCCAAGGAAATGCTCGAGGTCGTCGACGACCTCACCGCCCGCGGTCACGACCTGCGTAATTTTTGCCGCGATCTGCTCGGGCTTTTCCGCGACATGCTCGTCTATAAGGTCGCCGGTGCGGACGAAAAGCTGTTTGATTCGGCCGTCATCTCGCCCGCCGAGATGCAGGAACTTTCGGCAAATTTCACCGAGGCAGACCTGCTGCGGTTTTTTAATTCGGTGGCTGACACGGAGACCAGGCTGAAGGAGGCTTCGCACTCGCGTTACGTGCTCGAGATCGGCCTCGTCAAGCTGGTCGAACTTCGCCGCGTCGAGGCCGTCGAAACGCTGCTAAAACGTCTCGAATCGCTCGAAAGCGGTACACCTCTGCCGGCCGCGGCACCGGTTTCACGGCCCACCGCTCCGGCACCCGCCGCCGAGGAAAAAAAAACTCTAATTATTGATCCGCCGCCGTTAGTACGCCCGGTTCCGTTAGCTCCCGAGCCTGTTTTTGAGGCCAAGGGACCCGCTATTGAGCCTTCGTTCGAGACCGACGAGCCGGAATTTGCCCCGCCGAGCGAGTTTCTCGACGAACCGCCTGACGAACCTTCGTTCGAGGCCTTCGATCCGCCGCCGATGGCCGTTCCGACACCGCAAAAGCGTGAGAATGTGCGGGATCTTAGCTCAATGCCCGTCCGTCTGCCACCGATCCCGTCCGAGGACCTCGAGCATTTTGACGACACCTGGCTCGATGCCGCCTACGAGCAAAAGATCGCCCGCGACGGCCTAGAGGGCGTGCTCGGCACCGCGACGACCCTCGTGGACGATCTGCTCGGAAGCCTGGCAGAGAGCCAACGAGCTCGGGATATGCCGACCTCGTTCAACCGCCCGGCCGCGACAGCAACCGCTCCCGCACGCGTTTACGATACCCGCGGCATCGTACCCGATGTGGTGGACGAGGACGACGATGTCGATCTGCCCGTTCTGGGGCCGGAACCGTCGACCGACGAACTTCTCGCCTATGCCGAGGCTCATCCCATCGTAAAACGGGCACTTCGTATCTTTCGCGGCCGCATCGTTCAGGTCGAAAAGAACGTCGGTTGATCGATTTTGGGAACCGCCCGCTTTATTCGAGCGTAATTTGATATAGTTGTGGGGATATCTTTTATTCAGATGAGAAAGAACATCGCTCGGGTTCGTTTAGCATATTTCTTCTCAGTCGCAGCCCTGCTGGTGGCGGCATCTGGTATTTTTGCCCAGGAACCGACGCCGTGGTCGCAGAACACTTCGCCGCTGCCCGCTCCGACCGGCTACGTCAACGATTACGCCGGCGTCTTCGACCCCGCAGCCAAACAGCAACTCGAAGCGAAGCTCAAGAATTTTAAGGAAACGACCAACCCGTCAGTCGAGATCGCCGTCGCGATCGTCAAAACGACCGGCGACCGCGCGATCTTTGATTATTCGCTCGCCGTCGCCCGCGGATGGAAGATCGGCTCCAAACTCGACGACAATCCGAGCGCTCTGCTTTTCGTCGCCATCGACGATCGCAAATATTTTACGCAGGTCAGCAAGGACCTCGAGGACGAACTCTCCGACGGCACCGTCGGCGGCCTGCAACGGCAATTTCTCGTCCCGGAATTCAAAAAGCAAAACTACAGCAAAGGCATATCCGACACCATCGACGCCTATATCGCCGCGATCAAAAACAAGGGCAACGGCAACAACGCAAATACGACTCAGACAAAACCGGCGGTTGGTGTGACCGGCGGCGGATTTTCATTTAGCGGAGTTTTTTGCTGTCTGATAATCATAATTGTGATCTTAGTAATCATATTTTCCCGACGCGGAAAAGGCCCTACCAACGGCGACCGCAGCCGCTGGGGCGGTAGCCGCTACGACAGCGGAACCTCCAGCTCATTGCCATGGATCATCGGCGGAATACTCGGGGGCAGCTCTGGCGGTTCGGGGAGTTCGTCTTCCGGTGACTGGGGCTCGTCGTCCTCGGGATCCGATTTTGGCGGGTTCTCAGGCGGGGGCGATTTTGGTGGGGGCGGATCGGGAGGTGATTGGTAACCTGTTATGAACGAAGAACTTAGAGCATTTGTCGACGATCTGAAACAGACCCACGGCGAAAATCTGGTGTCGGTGATTCTCTATGGATCAGCGGCAGCAGGTGATTTTGTACCGGTGAAATCTGACTATAACCTTCTGGTCGCGCTCGATCACATTAGGCCGGACGACCTGCGAAACGCACACGCCTGCGTTCGCGAATGGAGCAAGGCCGGTCAACCTATACCCGTCTACTTCACGGTCCACGAACTGCAGGATTCGGCGGATGTCTTTCCGATCGAGTTTCACCAGATGAGCGTCACGCACAAGGTACTGCATGGACCTGACGTGTTGGCGGGACTTGAAGTATCAGATTCCAGCATTCGCCTGCAGACAGAGTACGAACTGCGAAGTAAACTTATTCAGCTTCGTCGGCATTACATTCGTGCGTCAACGTCGGTCGACGGACTCAAAATGTTAATGTCCGACAGTTTACCGAGTTTTGCGGCATTGTTTCGTGCGGTGCTGATAATCCATGGCGTGCAACCGCCCGCCAAAAAGCGTGAAATCGTCGCTCTGACCGCACAGCATCTCAAGATCGACGGCGTTCCATTTGAAAAAATATTTAATATTCGCAAGAATAATTTTACGGAGAAACTAGACGAGGTATCGGCGAACGCGTTGTTTGCCGACTATTTAGAACAGATCGAAAAGGTTATCGACGCGGTCGATGCTGTAGGCAAATCTTGATCGGAGCCCGTTAATTTTTGGGGTCCGTTTCGCACAATAGGGGATATGAAAATGAATATGAAAAAAACACTTTTGTTGGCATTTGTAGTGTTCGCGGCCTTTGGCCTGAGCGGATGTAGTTATAATGACCTGAACGCGAAGCAGCAGAGCGTAAAAGGTAAATGGGCAAATGTTGAGAGTGCGATGCAACGACGTGCCGACCTTATCCCCAATTCGGCTGAGATCGCCAAAATGACCGCAATTCAGGAACAGGAGGTATTCGGCCAGATCGCGGATGCTCGCTCTAAACTGCTAAATGCACAACAGGTTGCACCGGCAGGGGTCGGCGGCGATAAATCGCCGGAACAAAAACAAGCGATAATCGATGCGAACAATAGTTTTGGCGGCACGGTTGGACGTCTGCTTAGCCTTCAGGAGAACTACCCGCAACTCCGTTCAAATGAGGCCTTTATGAAGCTGCAAGATGAACTCTCCGGCACCGAAAACCGAATCAATACTGCCCGGCTTGATTTTAACGATGCGGTCACTTCGTACAACACGCTGAGGAATTCGTTCCCGGCGGTTTTGACCGCCAGCCTGCTCGGATTTAAGGAAGAACCGTACTATAAGGCCGACGAAGGTGCCCGGACGGCTCCAAAAGTTGGCGATTCAAATTCGCTGCGTCGCCCGGCAACGCAACCTGGAGCACCCGCTCCGGCGGCCCCCGCAACAAATGCCCCTGCGGCACCGGCAAGCAATACAACGGCAAAACCACAGTAGAACTGCGGTGTAGGCACTATAGAGGCCCGAAAAGATCGTTAGCAATTACGATCTTTTCGGGCCTTTAGCGTAACTTGAAGGCAGGCATCAGAACCCTCGGGAACTGCACATCGAGCAGTTATCAGACGGCTTGTCGCGAGGCTCAAACCCGCAGGTACTTTCCGCTTGATTGCGGCCGAAAACAGTATCGGCGATCGCCTCAGCGATCTTAAATGTTTCGTGACTCGGGTGTATCGTTTTCGCCGCCTGGATTGGGTTTTGCCCGAAGGTATGTTGCGATTCGAGCCTGTCGAGCCGCTGATTCAATTTTACGATGGTGGCGTGAAGTGCCGAGAGTTCGGTGGGTTTTGAATCGTTAGCGATGATCTCCGCGATCTTAGCGGCTAGATTGTCTATCTGATCTTTTTCCATCGGAACAAACAAGGAAAAGCCCTGTGCAGTCTTGCCCATTCCCTACTTCTTTTCAACTTTAAGCAGATCGACATAATCGACAACACCCACGATCGCCGAATCGATCGCGGCTCCCGTTTTACCGGTCGCCGCGGTGGACGCCCCCCAGCCTTCCTGGACAATGATCACCATATCGCCCTCGCCGGCACCTACCGAATCGAGAGCGACACACGTGTAATCCATATTTTCGCCCTCGGGCGTGACCTGCCGGCAGAGCATTGCACGCGTCCCCTCATAACGCTGATTTTTCTGCGTTGCGACGACGTTGCCGATGACTTTGGCTAAAAGCATCTTGGTAAATTAACCCTGAAAAACGTGTGCGTCCGAATCGATGATCCCGACGATCGTGCAGTCCGTCGGAGTCTCATCTCGTTTGAAGGGGAACGAAGCTTCCTTGCCGCGGCACCAAAAGACCAGTTCACCCTCGCCCGCACCGACCGCATCAAGCGCGATAGTGGGCGAGCCTTTTGGTTTGAGATCGGCGTCGAGCGTCTGAACGATCAGGAATTTCCGGCCCTCGAGAGCTTCGTTCTTGATAGTGGCAACAACGGTGCCGATGACGCGGGCGATCTGCATTACTTACTTATCTGTTGTTTGTCTTCGGGGACGGTGGATCGACATTCTTGAACTCTTCATCGATCATCTGTACTATGATCGGCAGGATTTGCGGGAGGAATTTTTCCCTCGCCGCTTTTTGCGCATCCGCAAACAACTGCGGCATCGTATCGATCACCTTCTGACCGGTGGGGGTTCGATAAAACGCGATCAAATCGGCAAGTTCATTTTCCGCGTAAAGTTTATCGTACAACGGGACGATCGCTTCCTGAATATATTTCGAATAGTCGACAACTTCGCTCATTCGCTTCCGTAACTTTCGGCTAAATGCAACGTACCTATCCGAACTGGTGGCCTTGATTTTTTCCTTTTGCGATTCCGATAGATCCGGCCGACTATCGACCGCTGCTGCAAACCCGATCGAATAGTTTTTTTCCATGCCCTCCATTATGCTATCCGTCATCTGAGAACCCTGACTTTCCATTTTCATCAGCACGACAAGTTCAGAAATCAGCTTTCGCTTTTCATCCGAAATCCTGTTTTGCGAGCGGACCGCCGTCGCAAATCCAAATACGATCGCCAGGAACAACAGGACATGGGGAAGCCTTTTCATTTTTATTACCTCAAGACACAAAATCTATCTCATCGATCACGCCGATAATGGCAGCATCGATCGGGCAATCTTTGTTGCCCTCAGCGAGACGAGCGGACGAACCGCTGACGACGATAACTTTTTCGTGAAACCCGGCTCCGACCGTATCCACGGCAACGGTGTAACCGCTCTGGTCCGACCCATCGAGATTGATGGGCTTGACGATGAGCAGTTTCTTGCCGAGCAAGCGTTCGTCCTTTTGCGTAGACACAACCGTGCCTAAGATGCGTGCGATAATCATGGTCGGTAGCCAGTCGGCGGTTATCAATTGTCGGTTGCCGGAAAAACTCACTGACAACCGACAACTGACATCTGACAACTATCCCTTCTTTACTACTGGCAGCGTTTCATCGACGCTCGAATGCGGACGCGGGATGACGTGGACGCTGACGAGCTCGCCAACGCGGCGGGCAGCGGCAGCACCGGCATCGGTCGCGGCCTTGACTGCCGCCACATCGCCCCGGACGATTGCCGTGACAAATCCAGCACCGATCTTCTCATAGCCCACGAGTTGCACATTCGCTGCCTTGACCATTGCGTCAGCGGCTTCGATCATGGCTACCAGGCCCTTACATTCAACCATTCCTAATGCTTCTTGCATTAATTGATCTCCTTACGTTTTCAATATCTATTTCGTAACGTTCGCTTTTGTAAATTTTAACTTTAAATCCCGCGCAAAGCGAAACAGCGGACGATTTGCGAATCGACGGTACTGGTCGGTGAATGCGAGCGAACTTAAATAACCAACGTGATTGTCAGCCAGCATCGCCGCGATCGCCGGTGAACGATGTAGTGGAAAATCGCCTATCTCGACAATAAATACCACATCGGGGAGATTGTACGCCCTAATCTCCACGCCCTTCTTTTTCAGATCCGCGACAATCCGCGACAGACAATTGTAGATTATCATGGCATCGTGAAATACGATCGCCCCGTTCTCAGCCATAACGCCCCGGCAAAATTCGTAATCCCGCCAGGTCGCAGCGTCGGTGTGCTCGCCGTCGATAAAGCACAATTGCGGCCGCGTCGTGATCTTGGCCGGATCGATCTCGCTGACATCGCCGTCGATGCACTCTATTTTGGATGTGTCAGCATTCGGCAATTGCTCAAGATTTTTGAGCATATGAGCCGTCGTGTTGTTCTCGTAGATCTGTGTCGTCCCGCGGTCGTCGGCAGACTCTGTCGGCCTGAGATCGATCGAGAAAACCCGCTTGCACCGGTCGTCGAGAGCGTACGGCTGCAAGCTGCCGCCCTGATACGAGCCGATCTCGAAATAAGTATAATCAGGCACAAGTTCCCGCGTGGCTTGTTGTACGGCTAGCAACGAACGCTTATCATTCGGCGACGTCTGGCTATGTATTTTCTCAAAGAGCTTAAGGTCGAGCTCGGCGAGCAAATTTTCGAATTCTTGCATCTATGTCAAAGTTAGTGGCTCAATCTCCCAGCCTGAACCAGTAGTTCGATCAACTCCTCGCGTGTTAGTGATACCTTGGTTCCGTTCGGGGCCGGCGAGGCAACCGTCGCGGACGGGGCATTGCAGGTGATACCGTTATCGTGCAGATACCCACACGACTGGCATCGTGCCGACGGCGTTAGGTAGCCCGCCTTTTCCCTGATGTTGATCAGCTTTTCGATCGCGTCGGACGGCAGGTCGACGGCACCGCCCAGTGTTTTGGCAAGGATCGCGATCTTTGCCGTGTGTTCCAAAGTTTCCAGTCTGTCGAACGCCTGCCACAGGTTTTCGCCATATGCCACCGCACCGTGGTTTGCCATCAGGAGGGCGTTGTGATGTTCGACGTAGGGCTTCATCGCCTCGGTCAGTTCGCTCGTCGACGGCGTGCCGTAATCGGTCAACGGAACACACCCGAGCGTCAGGATCACTTCGGACAATATCGGCTTGTCGATGGCGAGCCCCGCAACCGCAAATGCCGTCCCGTGCGGCGGGTGAGCGTGGCAAACGGCCGTGATATCCGGACGCATCTTATAGATCAATAGATGCATCGCCAATTCGGATGACGCCTTTTTGTCCGTCAGAGGCTTGCCGTCCATATCCGTCAGAGCCAGACAATCTTCGGTCATTCGGCCCTTACACGTCATTGTCGGGGTCGCAAGCACAGTATTCTCACCGAGCCGCACGCTCACGTTGCCGTCGGACGACACTACGTAGCTGCGATCGTAAAGAAGTTTGCCGATCTCAACGATCAGTTTTCTGGCCTGTGATTCGTCCATAAACGGAAAACCACAGATTAACATATCACCCAAGTGTACGTTAACCTGTGGCTCAAACTTTTCAGAAAGTTACCTGATCACTTTCGGAGTCGCCGGCCTGACCGGTAGCGGTGGCGGAGGAACGAGACCCGGAAGATCAGTGTCGTCAAACTGAGCGACCGGAGCGATCGCGTGACTGTCATTTAGCAGTTCTTTGAGCCGCAAATTCTCCTCACGGAGTTGCTCGACTTCCATTCTGACCTGACGATCTTGTTCGAAATGCCGATGGCGGCGTCCGCCAAAAGCCAGGCTGCCAAACGGAGCGAAAATACCCGCGATCAACATACCGACCACAAACGTCGCGAAAAACGGTAAAATCCTGACAAAAAAATTCTTACTACACATAAATCCCAACCTCACTTTTTTTACTACCCTTGATCGTTTACGTCACTTTCCGCACTCCGGATTCACCGTCCCGGCAATTTTTGCCGAAATTAGAGCCAAAAATCATGATGGGCTTGAGACCGTCACCACAATGACCGCACTCTCTATAATAGCGTGTTTGACGACAGCGGCAAAGCTTTTTGTTTCAATTATACGGGCGTCAACGATTTTTTTATACTCGCGTCAGATAGCGTGTAGGCTACAAACCCAAGACGAACTCTCCGTCAACATCATCGAGCTATGCCGACCCAAATATACCGACCGAAACTTTTAAGTAATGTCGCCCTATAATGATGCCTCGAACACCCTTGGGCGTTGCCCTCGCGGACGATATGCTCTACAATCTTGAATTCAAACGAGCAATAATGATCGCGTTTCTTTCCGGCAAACTTTTTGAAAAACAAGCAAATACGGCCATCGTCGACGTCGGCGGCGTCGGTTATGAGGTTTCGATTCCTCTTTCGACTTTTTACGAACTGGGCGAGGTCGGCTCGGACGTGCAGCTGCGGATCTACACCTACGTCCGCGAAGACGCGATCCAGCTCTTCGGCTTTAAGACCAATCGTGAGCGCGACCTTTACCTAAAGCTGATCTCCGTCCAGGGCATCGGTGCCAAATCGGGCATCACGATGCTCTCCGGAATGAGTGCGGACGAGATCATCCTCGCTCTTCGGACGGATGACGTCGCCCGGCTGACCACGATCCCGGGCGTGGGCCGCAAAACCGCCGAGCGAATGGTCATCGAACTTCGCGATAAGATAACCGAACTCAGTTCCGACGGCAAGGCCTCGGTCGACCCGACCAAACAGACGCTCCCGGCGGATGCCGTTTTCGACGATGCTCTCTCGGCTCTCGTAAATCTCGGTTATCAAAAGAACCTTGCCGAAAAGGCACTGAAGCAGGCGGTGCAGGACGGCACCGAGATCTCCGTTCAAAAACTGTTGCGAAAGGGCCTGCAGATCCTCGCCAAATAACGACAACGAATGCTTGAGATCGCTGGCCAGATTCGCGACGACATCGCCCGGCTTGACCGCCGTGCGGTCTTTGCGCTTGTTTACGCGGCCGCGGGGCTCGCGTGTATCTCATATCTCAAAAACCCCGATTATCTCGCCGCGATCCTCGCAAACACTCGTTTTGCCGCCATCGGTGAGCGGGCTGCCTACCCGACCGAAAACAATCTCTACGCCCTCGTTTGGTGGGTCGTCGTGTCGGTGACATTTTATTTTGTGATCCCGGCGCTGTTCGTCAAGTTTGTCCAAAAGCGCAAACTGGCCGAGATCGGGCTTGCTCTCAGGGTCGAGAACGGCTTTTGGAAACTGCTGGCCGTATGCATCGGGATAATGTTGCCCATCGTCTACCTGATGTCGCTGACGGCGAGCTTTTCGGCAAAATATCCGTTTCTCAAGGTTTTTAACGGCGACCCATATTGGAGCTCGACACTGCTCATTTGGGAACTGGTCTATTTCTTTCAGTTTTTCGGCCTCGAGTTCTTTTTCCGCGGCTTTCTGGTGCACAGCTTGAAACCGTCGCTCGGATTCTACTCGATCTTTGCGATGACGGTTCCGTATTGCATGATCCACTTTCAAAAGCCGATGCCGGAGACGTTTGCGGCGATCTTTGCCGGCATCTTTCTCGGATGGATCAGCTACAAGAACGGCAGCATTTGGCTTGGCCTGATCCTGCATTGCACCGTCGCGTTTTCGATGGATATTTTGGCTTTGCATCATAAGGGGCTATTATTTTAGTTCGGCTTCTGAAGAATCTCCTTGGCGTGCTTTGCGGCTTAGCGTGGATAAAGAGGTTTCACGCAAAGAGCGCCAAGTACGCAAAGGAAGATAAGTAAAAGCAAAATGTCCGATATCGACGCGATAAATCCTCGAAACAATGCTAAGAGCGATGACGAATCCCAACTCGACGCCACTCTGCGGCCGGCCCAGCTTTCTGAGTATATCGGACAGACCAAGGTCAAAGAGAATCTGCGGGTCTTTATGAAGGCGGCCCTAAAACGCCGTGAGGCTCTCGACCACATTCTTTTGACCGGTCCCCCGGGACTCGGCAAGACCACACTTTCGAACATCGTCGCCAACGAAATGGGTGCGTCGCTCAAATCCACCGCCGGCCCGATCATCGAAAAGGCCGGCGACCTCGCCGCCATCCTGACCAATCTCGAGGAGGGCGACGTTCTGTTCATCGACGAGATCCACCGCCTCAATCCGGCGATCGAGGAAATACTCTATCCGGCGATGGAAGATTACAGCCTCGACA
Source organism: Chloracidobacterium sp. (assembly GCA_043788335.1). Classification (GTDB taxonomy): domain Bacteria; phylum Acidobacteriota; class Blastocatellia; order Pyrinomonadales; family Pyrinomonadaceae; genus OLB17. Next base: position 23,582 of record JAYVUD010000248.1, read on the forward strand.
TCATGATCGGCCAGGGAACGGCGGCCCGCTCGATCAAGCTCGAACTCCCCAAATTTACCCTTGTCGGTGCGACGACTCGGCCCGGTATGCTGACTGCTCCGCTTCGCGGGCGGTTCAACATTGTCTTTAACCTCGATTTCTATAACGCCCGCGACCTGCAGACGATCGTTACGCGTTCGGCCGGCATTCTAAACGTTGGTATTGATGACGAAGGTGCCGCCGAGATCGCTCGCCGCGGCCGCGGAACACCGCGCATCGTCAACCGCCTCCTCCGCCGCGTCCGTGATTTTGCCGAAGTCGACTACGAGGGCCACGTCACCCACGAAGTCGCAACTGACGCCCTGAACCGAATGGAGGTCGACACATATGGCCTCGACGAGATGGACCGCAAACTCCTGATGACGATCATCGAGAAATTTGACGGCGGCCCGGTCGGTTTGGGGACGATCTGCGCGTCCTTGCACGAGGAAAAGGACTCGGTCGAGGAGATGATCGAACCTTATCTGCTGCAGATCGGATTCCTCAACCGTACGCCTCGCGGCCGAATGGCGACGCGTCTCGCCTACGAACATTTTGGGCTCGAACAGATCATGCGTAACAATATCGAGCCGACGCTTTTTGGTTAAACGATGAGTATTGATATCCGCGAATTCAGCGTTGGTTCCCGCGTTCCACACGAAACGCCGGCTGTTTCCATCATCATCCCCAATTACAACACCGCCGAGTTTATCGCCGAAACGCTCGACTCGGTCTTTGCTCAGACCTTTTCGGATTATGAGGTCATCGTCATCAACGATGCGTCGCCCGACACCGCCGACCTCCTCGCTGTGCTTGCCCCGTACCGCGAGCGTATCGTCTTTATCGACAAGGCGGAGAACCACGGCACCTCGCCGACGCGAAATTTCGCGGCCGAGCATGCCCGTGCAGACATCCTGGCGTTTCTCGACGCCGACGATATATGGCATCCAACGTTCCTTGAGGAAGTTATCGCCTTCAAGCGGGCGGGCGAATACAACATGGCGTACGCCGATGCCGAGACATTTGGCATCCCGCATTCGGACGTCAAGGATTTCCTGTCGGCAAATCCCGGCGAGGGTGAGATCACACGCGAACTGCTTGTCGGCGGCAAATGCCACATCCTGCCGAGCGGAGCACTGATCGACACCGAAGTCTTTCGCCGATCCGGTGGATTTGACCCCAAGGTTTTGCGGACCGAGGATTTTGATCTTTGGATGCGGTTCATGTTTGCCGGCGTACGTATCGGTTATCTCAAGCGGCTCTTATTCAAATTTCGCCTGCGTCCGGGCAGCGGTTCCGGCGATTCGATCCAACGAATAATGCGTTGTCGAGACGTCTGGCTGATATTGCAGGAAAAGCTACCCTTTACCGACGAAGAAAACGTCATCATCGCTCATCACGTCGCCGGCGAAGAGGCCGCACTCCTTCGTGCCGAAGGCCGTTATGCCATCGCCCGCAGAGATTGGCGGACGGCCCGAACGAAGTTTCGCGGTGCGTTCACCGCTGCTCGCAAACTGCGACTTCCGCTCGTGCATCGGGTCAAGATGCTCGGCATCGCCGCCACACTGTACGTCTATCCCTCGCTCGTCCTAAAAATGCAGCAAAAGAACCGCCCGGCAGAATTTGCCCACATGCCGACGGCAGATTGAGATGCTGGCTCTCGAATATCCCAATTTCGTCATAAGATATTCACCGCTCGTGCCGCCAATAGGGCGACAACCGTAAGTGATATCAACGATTGCGTCATCATCAGCACCTTGGCCCAGCGGGTGAGCACGGGGACATCAGTTGGCGAGAAAGCCGTGCTTGTATTGAAGGCCAGGAACAAATAATCGACAAAATTTGGCTTCCAAGTGTCGTGAGCCTCTTTGGAACGCTGGTCCGGCGGCAGCGTCATTTGCGGAAACAGGAAATCCCCGTCGTCGTGCGAGCTCCGCCGGTCGCGACCGTGGGGTCCGCCCGCGTCCATCCGCCAGTACCAGAGCGAAAAGATAAAAACGTTCGTCAGCCACAATGCGGCCGCCGATAGCAAAAGCTCGCTCGGTTGTTCGCGGTGCTCCGGTAAGCCCTGGATCAGCAACGCTACCGACGCGACCATGCCCACGGTCAGTAGAACGCCGATGCCGATGCCGAGCACCTTGTTTACCGTATGCAAACCTCGATAATGCGTGAACATCGTCGGTATCAGTAGTACGATTATCACGATCATAAATGCCCACCGCGGCCCGATGATCATATGTGACGGCAGAGCGGTAAATATCCCGCCGACCGCCACGATGACCATCCACGCCAACCACCGCGGTTCCGGGTTCCAATCTTCCGATCCTGGTACGATATCTTTTGCCATTTGACTATGTTAACCGAAATTCGGCGGCTTGAACGAAGAAATGCTTGTCATCCGCGGTTCGGGCTGCGTTTTGGGTCCGACGACTGACGTCAGTTATACATCGACCGGAAGCGGCAACCCAGATGGCCAACTACTTTTTTAATTTCCGATATCGGCTTAACGACCCGGAATTATGAACTTTCAAAAGACTCTTCGAACTAATAAGCAAAACACTATGGCAAAATGGCTGAACATCCCCCGAAACAGCGAAATTTGTCCCATGTCCCAGCTTTGTCCCACGCCGTGTTGGGACAAATAAGTTTATTATTTGCAACATTTACGGCATTATTTTTACACTTTTTCGCGAAATGTGAAAAAAAATAATTTACCGTTTCAAACCTCATAGATCGTGAGTTTTGTGCGTTCAGTCCGCTCATCGGTTTACGGTATACGAGTTTGATCTGCATCGGTGTCTCGGATGCCGATATGATCACTGTATTCAAAGATCAAGCTTCTATATAAATTTTATCATCCGTGTCAAGCACCGCATCGTGTTGCACGGCTGACATCTTTTTTTGGTAGGCGAAGCCTGGCCTCGTCTCGTCTCGTCTCAACCCATTTTTTGTCTTCTATCGGAAGATGCTCCGACGGGTAATAGGATCTGTTCGTTGGGACTACGACCGCGAATATCGGCATTATTAACGGGAATCCTATAGAGGCCGTCTGAAAAGTCCGACGCGGAGTTCGCAGAGAGTTCGGCTGACATTTCGGACATCCTCAGTGCCAAGTCGACTCGGGAATCTACATTTTGTGGCACCTGAATTATGACAGAAAACGTCATTGAGGCCGTGACCGCGATTCTGTCATCTTCGGTCAGGAATGACTGAAACTATGTCAAAGTGCCTGTTTTATTGGCTTTCGCGGAAATGTGGTCGAGCCGAAGCTTTTGGCACGAAATTTGAACCTAAAATGTATATGATCGTGGCGCGGATCGCCGGAAACTAGGTTGAATCAGAGACCTGATCAAAATGAAAAATAACAAAGGATTTTCCCTAATTGAGCTATTAATTGTCGTTGTGGTGATCGGCATTCTGGCCGCCTTGGCGATTCCGAACTTGCTCGCGTCGAGG
>JAYVUD010000249.1:0-3363 GCA_043788335.1 Chloracidobacterium sp.
CCGCGGAAAATGTATCTATATCCGGTTCCGGTCGGCGACGATATCCCCTCGGTGCTGGCGGTGCTCGACTCGATCGATAACGATGCGGCGAGCCATCAGATAGCGCGGCTTTGCAAAACGATCGGCCCGCAGCTCGAAATACTACGGCTGCGCAGCGAGGCATTGCGAAAAGCGTCGGTCTCGCTCGCCGTACGGCGATTTAGCGACGGCCTGAAGCACGTGGATGCCGAAGATTTTTGGGTGCGGATGACGCAGAAGATCGCCGAGGAACTGATGCACGCCGAACGCGGGTCTTTGCTCGTACTGAACGACGAGACCGGAATGCTTGAGATCAAGGCAGCGATCGGCATTCGCGGCGATATTTCGCACGATCTGCTGCCGGGCAACCGGGTCGCCCGCGTTATACTCGACCGCGGCCGGCCGGCCGTCGTGACTGATGTTTTGAAAACGGGCCTGCCGCCGATCGGCAATGACCGCGGATACAAGACGACCTCGTTTCTCAGCAGCCCGATATCGCTCGGTGGACGAAATATCGCCGTTATCAACTTTACGGACAAGGCGAACGGAGCCGCGTTCGGGCGGGCCGATCTCGAACTGCTCGAAGAGATCGCACCGCAGATCGCAGTCGCCATAGACCGGGCGATGCTCAAGGAAAAGGTCGGAACATTTGCCCAGCTATCTGTGACCGACGCCCTGACCGGCCTTTTGAATCGCCGATACATCGAAGAACGACTGATCGAGGAAGTTAAGCGCTCAAATCGGCACGGCTACCCGATGAGCTTTATTATGCTCGACGTCGATTTTTTCAAATCGTACAATGACCAATTTGGCCATCCGGCCGGCGACGACGCTTTGCGGATGGTCGGCAATGTTTTGCGCGATACGCTCCGCGGTGCTGACGTTGCAGCCCGATACGGCGGTGAGGAATTTGCCATTCTTCTACCGCAGACAACTGCGGACGAAGCGGCGGTCATTGCCGAACGCCTCAGGGCAAACGTCGAAGCCACTCATTTCCCCTGCCGCCCGGTAACGGTCAGCGTCGGCGTAGCGAGTTGTTCGAGCGAGATGTGCGAACCCAGATCGCTGGTCGCGGCGGCCGATAAGGCTCTTTACGAGGCAAAGCACGCGGGTAGAAATCTGGTCCGAATATCGGGCGAACTAGAAGTCGAGGAGCACGAGATCTAGATGAAAAAGATCATTGACGAAAGGATCCTGGCGTCAGTCCCGACTGACCAATTCATCGGCCGCGAGCGGGAAATGGACCGTATCGCCGCCCACGCGGCGTCGGACGAACCCGGCGGCCTGGCCGTGCTGACCGCCCCCGGAGCCGGTACTACCGAATTACTGAGGCAGGTATTCGACCGTTTGTTTTGCGAGGGGCACGAGATAATACCATTCTATTTCGCGCTAAGATCGTCCGACCGCAATCCGCGAGAGGCCGCACAACGTTATCTGCGTGATTTTTTGACCCAGCTGATCGCTTTTCGACGTAACGACCCGGCGATAATCGATTCGGCTCCGGAGTTGAACGAACTCGCGGAGATCGCCATCCCGTCCGACGGCCAATGGATCGATCGACTGGTCGAAACCGATCGCAGAGACAGTGACCCGGACAATGACCGCGCGGTCATACGAAGCCTGCTGAGTGCTCCGCTGCGGGCCGCAGCCCACGGTGTACGCGTGTTTGTGATGATCGACGACCTTGACCACTCGGCAATGATACCGGGCGGCGAGGCGATGGTCGACGATCTGCGTGAGATATTTGGCCGGTCGGAGGTCTCGTACGTTTTCGCGGGTGCGAGACGTTACCTGTTCGGAATGCTGCCGGGCGAGACTCTGAGCATCAAACCGCTGACATTTCGCGAAACCGGACAGGTTGCCGAGTCCCTGACAGCCACCTACGGCGTCGGGCTCAACGACCAGACCCGCGACCTGATCGCCGTCCAACTCGGCGGCAATCTCAAGCACGTCAACGCGTTGTTTGCCGCTGCCGCCGAACGCGGTGAGAATTTTGACAGCTTTCGAACCGTTGAGCGAATCTATACCGACGAGATATTCGGCGGTCGCATCGCGCGTGGATTCGATCAGATGCTCGAACAGATCATTCCCGATGCGTCTCGTGTCGGCGTCGTCAACCTGCTGCTCGAGTGCCTCAATTCTGCCGACGGCAAATCGCCGCTCGCATTTTGGCGGAGACACCTGACGCTCAGCAGCGATGCTTTTCGCACCGCGATGCTGCTGCTCAATTACAACGAGTTTGTCAGCGTCAATTCAGGTTACGTCCATTCCGAGTCGGAAAAACGTGTCTTTTCTGATTACATCCGCGGCCGTGGCAGGCTCGAGATCTCAGGCGAATCGAGGGCACAAGTCGTCGGCGAGGCTCTCACCGAATACCTAAGACGGGCACCCCAACTGCTCGGCCGACTCTATCGCCGCAACTCCGCTCTCGGGCTCAGACATCTGCTCGGCCTGTTCGACTGCCAGGAGGTCGCCGCCGCCGCCGTGGACTATACGAAATTTAAGGCCAACCTCAAGGGCCGCAGCCACGACGAGATCGAAACGGCACTCGACAGTTCCGACGACCGGATAACACTGCCGCAGATCGTCTACACGGCCCATACAGCCGCATTCTACGCCAAGATCGGCGAATTGATAGACGACGAACGCTCGACCATCGCACTGGGGTTTGAGGAAAGCAGTTATCGCGACGAAACCGTCTGGATCGCTGCCGAGATCGAATCTAAGCTCGAAGCCGACCGCGAAACGACTGAGTTCTGGTGCGACCGGCTCGAGATGGTGGCGGTAACGTGCGGATTTAATAACTACAAGCTCTGGCTCATCGCTCCTGAGGGATTTTCTGACGAAGCGGTCGTCGTCCTTCGCGGGCGAAACGCCTACGGCTCGTCGCGGCGCCAGATCGAGATACTCACATCACGCCTTACCGGCGTCGCCAGCGAACCGCGTGACAGTACCGGTAATGAATATGAGATCGTCGTACCGATGGGCGACGATACTGAGATGATCGCCGCCCACACGGTCGAGGACATCGCGAGAAAACACAACTTCCCGGCAAAGACTATCAACCAGATCAAAACCGCTCTGGTCGAGGCGTGCATTAATGCCGCCGAACACAGCCTGAGCCCGGACGGCCGGATCTATCAGAAATTTACGGTCAACGATGACAAGATAACCGTCGTTGTCGCCAATCGCGGCCTGCGCCTGATCGACAAGACGGCAAGCGAGGTCGTCCCCGACCAAGGCCGCCGCGGCTGGGGTCTCAAGCTAATGAAAGGCCTGATGGACGAGGTCAAGGTCGAACAGTCTGACGACGGCACACGCATCTCGATGGTCAAGTATTTGCGG
>JAYVUD010000250.1:0-3761 GCA_043788335.1 Chloracidobacterium sp.
ATGCTATTTGGATAATCCGACTCTTCGTAACAGGTCCTGATATCGCGGATCTGAGCGAACCCCGTCAAACTCCGGTGTGACCTTAAGCCAGACCAGGCCCGAGTCACGCTCTCTAAATGCGTTTTCTAAATATTCGAACGCTTTGTCCGAGTTTCCGAGTTTTGAATATGCGGCAGCAGTATTATATGGTGGGATCGGAACGGCCTCGGCCGCTAGTGTAACTAGCCAAAAACCATCCCGGCCGCCGTTTTTGGCGCCGTTTTTGAGTTCTGTCAGGTACTTTTCGAATCGTTCATAATCCTGAGCGGATCGCTCGCCGCGCTGATATTGATTAGTAATGATCTTGTCAGTCGAGTCGACGGCCTCATCAAACATTGCCTTCTCATAGTAGGCATACGTGAGAAATTGATACGTCCGGGGGTATTCAGGGTTCAATTCCTTCACCTTGTTTAGAAGTTCGATGGCGGTATCGAAGTCGCCCGTGTAATAGTAGTTCAACGCCCTGTCCGTCTTGATCGGGAGCGACAGCGGATCGAGCGAGATCGCGCGGTCATATTCCGCGAAACTCTCGTCAAAACGCCCCTGCATTGCCAGAAACTCGGCATACCAATGATGGGCGGTCGCACTATTCGGGTTAAGCTCGATAGCCCGGCGGTAATCGGTTTCGGCTCCCGCAAAATCCCAGTCGTAATAGCACTTGTTGATAGCGGATGCGGCATACGCTTCGCCCAGACTATCGTCGATCTCGAGAGCCTTTTGAATATTTCCCCGAATGAACGCGTTTTTTTCCGCCGTTGAAAGATTGGGCATTGGAAATCCGCCCAGTGTGTAGGCATCCGCCAATCCGACATATGCCTGCGCAAAAGTCGGATCCTGATCGATCGCGGACTTGAAGAGTTCGGCCGACGTTTGAAAGTCGGAGTTCGTTCTCTTGTTCCAGTAATAACGTCCCTTTAGGTAGAGGTCATAGGCCTTGGGGTCTCTGGCCTCGCGTTTCTCTTTCTCGTCCGACCGCCCGGCCGACGATTCAAACCTTAGTCCCTGGATGATCGCCCGAGAGATCTCCAATTGGGTAGCATAAAGCTCGGTTCTTTCCCGTCGAAACTGCTGCCTCCATAGCTTGGTTTTACTAGCAAGATCGATCAATTCGGCACTGATAATAAAAGTGTCACCGCTTTGTTCGATATGTCCTGTCACGACGGTTCGAACATTCAATTCGCGACCCGTTGTCGCCAAGTCAGAAATTTTGTTCTTGTAGCTGTAGGCGGAATTACGGTCGATGACGTGCAGACCGGGTTGTTTCGACAAATTGCTGATAATGCTGTCCGTTAGGCCGTCGGCCAGGTATTCGTTACCGGACGTTCGATCTTCGAACGGCAAAACAGCCACAGAATCGATCCGATCGGCAACCGGAACGTCCGACGGCCAGAGGATCTTTCGACCGCCGACGACAACTGCCGATGCAGCAATAACGAAAACGAATAATAGGCCAATAAGAAGTCTAGACGACCTGACCGCTCGATAGCCTGTTGGCCTAGCGGTCGTTTCGTCAGCAGTCGCAGTCTTTGCGGACAGGATCGGATAGGCAGCAGCAGGTTCGCCCGCGCATTCCACCTGAGCGATGAATCGGTAGCCCTTTCGCGGGACATTTTCGATAAATCTTGCCTGCCTGGCGTTATCGCCCAGAGCTTTTCGAAGTCCGGTTATCGCCACCGTCAAATTGTTGTCCTCGACAAAACTGCCGCCCCAGACCTTGTCAAAAAACTCGTTTTTGGTGACGACCTCGCCCCGTCGTTCGACCAGAAGGCGAAGAACCTGAAAGACCCGGTATTTGATGTACAGTTTCTCCCCTTCGCGGCGCAGGGTTTCCTCATCAAGATCAATCTCGAACTCGCCGAATCTGAAAATACGCGATGTCATCGCCTCGTTTGCACCGAATTGACGTTCCATTTAGCCAATATCTTATATCTAATTCTCCAAATTAGGAAAGAATTAGCAGGGTGTTAAGTACTTTTCGGGTTCGTCTGTCTTATCTTCGTTCTAAAATCCAAAATCCAAAGTTCTTGTAGTGACGCGTTGATCGCGCCGGGAGTAACCGAAAAAATGAAGAATTACAGTCCCTATTTGTTGTTTATTTTGATCATCATCGTTGGTCAATCGGTCCAGACAAACGCTCAGACGTTAAAGGCCGATTACCAGTTTCAGGGCAATCTGAACAGTTCGGTGGCCGGGGCTCCGGCACTTACCAACCTGACCGGAGCCAACGGTGCAAATTCCTTCGCCGCCGATTCGGTCGACGGCTTTGCGCGGCAGACGCTGCGGTTTCCGCTTAACAGCGGCGTCGCGCTAAGTAGCCTAACCGGCGTCGTGCCCGACACATCGCTCACCCTGGTTATGCTCGTGAAGTTTGATCAGCTGTCGGGACAGCGAAGATGGATAGATGTCAGCGGAGGCACGGACTGCTGCTCCGGCGTTCAATTGGTCGACGGGCGTTTCCTTGTTAACGCAAGCGAGGCGACCTCGACCTTGCCCCCGATCCCGAATACCTATATTCAGATCGTACTCGTCCGGTCATCGGCGAGCGCCACGTTCTCGTTATATCGCGAAGGCGGGCTTCGCCTCACCGAAGCAGACGACGGCTCGCCGCTGACCGCCGGGTTGCGCTTTTTCCAGGATTGGTCAGGGGCAAATCCGATCCTTGCCTCAGCCGGAAACGTCGCCCGGATCCGCCTCTATGACGGCCCCCTGACCGCGGATCAGATAAGACTGCTCGATCGGGCGCCGTCGGCGCCGTTCGGACAGATGCCGATCCTCTTTACGGCGGTTCGCAGCGGAACAAACCAACTGTTTCGGATGAACACGGACGGCTCTTCGCAAACGCGAATTCAAACTGATACCAAGCAGGATCTCAATGCCCGTTTCTCGCGTGACGGCCAGAAGATCGTTTACCAATCGCGGGACAACGTAGCCGGAACGTATCCAAACATCTGGATCTCGAATACCGACGGAAGCAATCCGGTACGCCTGACAAACATCAATTCCCCCGACCAAAATCCCGTTTGGCGTCCGGATGGACAAAAGATACTTTTCTCCAGATGCAGCACCGCCGCCGTCTGTGATCTTTACACTATGAATCCTGACGGTTCCGGACTAGCTCCGGTTGGTGGAACCGTCAACACCGCTGACGATGAGGATCAGGCAAGGTACACGCCCGACGGCAGCAAGATCGTTTTCAGCTGCGGTACCGCCGCAGGCAACGATTATAATATCTGCATCGCCAATTCCGACGGGACGAATCGCCAGAATCTAACTAATACCCTTTCGCCCACCTACAACGTCCAGCCCGATGTTTCGCCTGACGGAACCAAGATCGCATTTGTCAGAGGCGTCAATGGTATATCTCCGCAGGAGATCTATTCGATGACGATCGCCGGCGGCAGCGTCACAAATCTGACCAACACCAGTGTTGCGGAGACGAGCCCGATATGGTCGCCGGATGGAACAAAGATCTTGTTTGCATCACCGAGGGGCGGAACCGCGGCGTCTGACGTCTATGTGATGAATGCGAACGGCTCATCGCAGGTCAATCTGACGCCAAATTCGTCGACCGATACCCCGAGTGACTGGTACCGGCCGCAGACGGTGCGGCGGACCCAGTTCGACTATGACGGTGACGGCAAGACGGACGCGTCGGTTTACCGGCCTTCGACGGGGGATTGGTATCTGCTGAGGTCGACGGCGGGGTTTGGGGCGTTTCATTT
>JAYVUD010000251.1:0-7824 GCA_043788335.1 Chloracidobacterium sp.
ACCCGAAGCCCTTGAGATCGACCGCGATCACGCGGTATTTTGCGGCGAGCGCGTCAAACTCATCTTTCCACGTATAGACCGACGACGTGTAGCCGTGGACGAACTGATCCCGCTCGAGGCGGGCAAAAAGATGAACGCGCTGATCAAGGATTCCCGGCTTGTGGTCTTTGAAAAGTGCGGCCACATCCCGCAGGAAGAAATGCCTGAGCGTGTCGTCAACGAGATCTTGAACTTTGTAAAATGAGCCAGGAGCGGCATCGAAATGCCCCGCGGCATTGATGTCCGGTCAGGATATTTTGCGCGGCCACAGACCGCACTTTTCAAGGCTTGAGAGTAAGAAAAGAGGCCGCCGGGTCGGGCAGCCTCTTTTCTTGATCGGGAACTGATCCGGATGCCTACCAAATAGAGCAGGCGTTGGGGCGGACCATTTTTTGCGGTACCTTACAGCCAAACGCCTTGGCAAATTCGGGCATATTGGACATCGGGCCGTTGACACGCCATTTGGCGGCTGAGTGCGGGTCGCCGAGAACCTGGGCACGTTCCGCTTCGGCAGTGGATTTGGCAGCCCAGACCTGAGCCCAACCGAGGAAAAATCGCTGTTCGGCGGTAAATCCGTCGATGTCGGCGGGATGCGGTTTGCCCTCAAGCGATTTCATAAACGCGGTGTAGGCGATCGTCAAACCGGCAAAATCACCGATATTTTCGCCGAGCGTCAAACGGCCATTGATGAACAGATTGGGTTGAACCTCGTACTTGCTAAACTGGTCAGCGACGCACGAAGCATTGGTCTCGAACTTGGCACGATCCTCAGCGGTCCACCACGATTTGAGGTTGCCGTCAGCGTCAAATTTGCTGCCCTGATCATCAAATCCGTGAGAGATCTCGTGGCCGATAACGCCGCCGATGCCGCCATAATTGATGGCATCGTCAGCCTTAAAATTAAAGAACGGCGGCTGCAGGATGCCGGCCGGAAAGACGATCTCGTTAAACGTACCCGAGTAATACGCGTTGACCGTCGGTGGTGTCATACCCCAGCGTGTGCGGTCGACCGGTTTGTTGATGTCGGCGAGATTGCGGGCGATCTGAAAGCGGGCCGAGTTGCGGACGTTGTCGATGTAGGACGTATTGCTGACAACGAGACCTTTGTATCCACGGAGTGTTTCGGGATAGCCGATCTTGCGTTTGATGGCATTGAGTTTGGCCAGAGCTTTCGGCTTGGTCTCGTCGCTCATCCATTTGAGGCCCTTGATGCGTTCGGTCATCGCGGCAAATACGTTGGTGATGAGCTGATCCATACGGGATTTGGCCTCAGGCGTGAATGCCTTTTTCACAAATTCCATACCGAGAGCTTCGCCGACGGCACCGTCGGTCGCCTGAACGCAACGCTTCCAACGCGGCTGCTGTTCCTTGGTTCCGTTGAGGTATTTGCCAAAGAAGTTGAAATTTTCGTCAACATACTTCTTGGATAGGGCACCGGCCGACTGGTTGACCACCATAAACCGCATATAGGTTTTCCAGCCATCGAGCGACAAATCCTTGAGCATCGAGTTGACCTCGCCGAAAAATTTAGCGGGCGACATATTGATCTCAGAGATCGGTGCGACGCCGCGGGCGGCGAGATATTCGGCCCACGAAAAGTCGGGCGTTATCTTTTGTGCCTCGGTCAGGGCGATCTTGTTGTACCGATTTTCGGGGATACGCATTTCGACCGGAGCCATACCGGCATTGGCGAGACGCGTCTGGACAGCCATCACCGTCTTGGCGTTATTGGCCGCGGCGTCCGGAGCGTCGCCCATTAGCTTGAACATATTGCCGGCATACTCGACAAATTTCTCACGCGTTTCTTTCGATTTCGCGTCGTCCTTGGTGTAATAGTCCTTGTTCGGCAGACTGGTTCCGCCCTGCGAAACGTTGGCGATGACCTTGGTGCTATCCTTGAGGTCCTGGCCGCTGCCAAATCCAAAAACGACGCTGATGCCGCTGTTGTGCATCGTGGCGATCATCTTCTGGACGTCTTTCGGCGTTTTCATCGCGTCGATCTGCTTGAGCATCGGCATGAGCGGTTTAAGGTCGGCCGCTTCGATCTTTGCCTCGTCCATGCAGGCTGTGTAATAGTCGCCGATGAGTTGCGAATCGCTGCCCTTTGGCCATTTTTTGCCAGCGGTCGATTCGAGCACGGTTTTCAAGATGTCACGATTGTTTTCGGCGAGAATGTTGAAGTTGCCCCAGCGCGACTGCGACGGCGGGATCTCGGTGTTTTTCACCCAGTTTCCATTCGAGTACTGAAAGAAATCATCGCAGGCGTCCGCCGAGCGGTCCATACTCGATGTGTTGTAGCCCGAACTCTGCGCCATCGCGCTCGAGTAGATCGACATTACGATGACGGTCGTCATCAATATCCGGAAATAGTTGTTTCGCATTTATTGCTCCTTAAAGAATGTACCGGGTTAATACGGAGAGACTCGCCGAAAAGTTTACGCCTGAGCGTTCTAATTTCACAACACCGGAATGAATTTTTCCGCGACCCGCTCGCGCAGATCGGCCGCGAGGGCTTTGCGATCGTGATTTGTGATCGGTTGCTCACCAAAAGTGACGGTCGCCGTGTATCCCGGCAGGGTGAACATCCGCCACATATGATTGAAAAAGCTGATGTCTTCCCACCAGCAGACATAGTCGCTCGCGGGCGGCAGGCCGTCCTCGACGCGGTACGAGAGAGCGGCGTACGAGACCGGCAAATTCTTTTCGGCCGCAAACTGCAGAAATGATGAGTTAAAGGGCAGGACCGTCTCGCCTTTCGACGTTGTCCCCTCTGGGAAAACGATGACGCCCTCGCCGGCATCGAGCCGACCCATTATCTCGCTGCCTGCACGCGGTATGTCGCGGCGGTTTTTGCGGTCGATAAATATCGTACCCATCGAACTGATGACTGTTCCGGCGACGGGCCACGTGGTGATCTCGGCCTTGGCGACGAAAATACCCGTTGCCGCCTGCCGCATCGCCGCCATGTCGGTGTAGCCGAGATGGTTGCAGACCAGAAAAAATGGCGGTTTGGGCCGTGTGCCGATGATCTCAAGCTTCATCCCCGATATTTTGCAAAAGCTCCACGTCCAGTAGTCAAAGATCACCTGCCGCCAGTAGATCTTATTTGGAACAAAAAAACTTCCGGCCCACCAGACCGCATAAAGCGTCAATGTCGAGAAAGTGAATAGAAAAACGCGGACTGCCGCTCGAAGCTGCTTCATAATACGAGTTGAGATCAACTATGGTACATCTCGGCGATCTCATTCTTTAATTCGGCCGGGAAGCAGAGTCGGTGGATGCGGTAGCCCTCCTGCAGGCCGCGGACGGCTGAGCTGACCTCAGATATCTCGCGGATCGACGGGCGTGCAAAACCGTCTTCGACAAAGATGAGATCCTTGGGGTTGGACGTGTCTATCGAGTAAAAATTGTAGGCGGTGTTGCCGGCCTCGTCTTCGATCACATAATAATCGGGGTCAAAACCATGCGATGCGACGACCTGGCGAACCGCGGCGACAAATGCCGCCCGTTCCGGCTTTGGCATATCGAGGTCAAACGCCTTAAACAGCCGCCGATCGAGAAACCGCGACGAGAGATCAGCGAGTATTTTGTCTCCGGAACCCTGCCACTGCTTGATATAGTACAGAAAGTCCGCATCGTCGAGCGACATATGCTCCATCAGATCGAGTTGCCGGCCTTGTAGAACCTTTTCGAACGCCGTGCCGGGCCGGAACCAGACGTCGCCGCCATCCTTAAATACGACCAGGGCACGCCGGAGCAGGGCTTTTAATACCGCCTCGGCCGAACGCAGCGTGCGGTGAAAGTAGACCTGCCGAAACATATAATAGCGAGCCTGCAGGTAATCCTCGACCGCGTAAATGCCGGGTGCCGATACGTACAGATGGTCGTCCTTTTCGTTGATCTGGATCGATTTGATGATCCACTCGAGGTCGAATATGCCATACTTTGCACCCGTCATCAGCGAATCGCGGAGTAGATAGTCCATCCGGTCGACGTCGAGCTGCGATGAAACGAGCTGCCCGAGCGACCGACGATGAAAGTCGCCGCGGATGATCGCCGCGACATTTCGGGCAATTTCCGGCGAAAACGCGGCGAGCTTACGGCCGAGTGCCGTTTCGTGCGAGAGGACCGCCTCGACCGAAAATTGTTCGTGATGAAACCCGAGGATCGATTCGACGACGTGCGAGAACGGCCCGTGCCCGATGTCATGCAGCAGTGCCGCGACGCGAACCGAGGTCTGGTCATCTTCGGAAATATTGTACTTTACGCTGAGGCGTTCGAGAATGCGGGTCGCCAAATGAAATGCCCCGAGCGAGTGAGCAAACCGCGAATGCTCCGCCGCCTGATATGTAAAATACGCGAGCCCGAGTTGCCGTATTCGCCGCAGACGCTGAAACTCCGGCGTATCTACCAAGGACACCAGCAGTTCGCCGGTCGGCGTTCCGGTTTCGATCCGGATAATATTGTGAACCGAGTCGCGGTATATTCGCTCCATATTACTTGTGTGCGGGAACGCAAAAAACTTTATTATACGCCCAATGCGGTTCCGGCGGGTGCAGGCGCCGTTGTTTCGGCAGATTTTTTCCTACTTTGAGACCGGCTCCGGCCAAAAAGCCAGATAATTGCCGACGGCCGCCCAAAATACGCAAGAAAATATCCATCAATTTGGAGAATTTTCAAACTATTGAATTGATTTGCCCAAACGGACGATCACGGCACGGCGTCCGAAAATTATAAGTGCATATAATGCAATAGTTTACAGATTTATAACAATCTGCGGATTGTCTGGCTTTCAAATTGTATACATCTATACGAAGTGTTGTTCAATTTGCTCTAAATTCGGGGTTTTGAATAGACTAATTCATTGAGGAGAATATCAAATGAGAAAGAATCTAAAGTTTATTTCTTCGATCGTGTTCAGCGTAGTGCTCTTTAGTATGAGCGTATTCGCGCAGTCACAGGTCGGAGACATTTCTGGAACGGTTTCCGATTCCACTGGCGCGGTTGTGCCGAATGCGTCGGTTACCATCACTGGTGTCAGCATCGGTCTGAACCGTACGGCCGTTACCGACGCGAGCGGAATGTATGCATTTCGCAGCTTGCCCCCGGGAACGTATAACGTCACGGTTGCTGCGATCAAGGGCTTTGTGGCCCAGACGCTTAAAAATCAATCGGTTGTGCTTGAAACAACCACAACAGTTAATTTCACAATGGGCACGTCGGCTACCACTGCCATTGTCGATGTCAACGCCGGTGGCGAGCTAGTTGCTCCGGTCGACACAACAGAGTCCAAACAGCAGACAAACATCACGTCTGCCAAGATCGATCTGCTTCCTAAGGGCGTCGATTTTACCAGCGTTTTGAGAACGGCTCCGGGAACACGCGGCGAGGGCCTCGCCGGCGGATTCTCGGTTGACGGTGCTTCGGGTTCGGAGAACGTCTTCATCATCGACGGTCAGGAAGTCACAAACTTTCGTACCGGTACGCTGAATGGTAATAACGCGATCCCGACGCAGTTCGTTCAGGAAGTTCAGGTCAAATCCAGCGGTTTCGAAGCTGAATTTGGTGGAGCTACCGGCGGCGTCATCAACGTTGTGACCAAGGGTGGTTCCAACGATTTCCACGGCGAATTCGGCACGCAGTTCAATACTTCGCGATTGAACGGCAACCCGCGTCCGACGCTACTTCGTTTCACCTCTGGAGCTTCCACCACTTTCGTTCAGACGATCGAGTACTTCAGTGCCAAGAAAGCCGGCGGCTACAGCTCGTATCCGACAGCTAACTTCACCGGTCCGATCATTAAGGACAAGGTCTGGTTCTCGACGAGCTACTCGCCGCAGATCTTTGTTTCTGACGTAACCACCGATTTCTATACCAACGCTCCGGCAGCGACCCGTACGCTGGTACAGTCGCAGACCTATCGTGCAACGTCGACCTTTGAGTATGCTTTTGCTCGTATCGACGCTTCGCCGTTCAGCACGCTTCGCCTGACCGGTACCTATCTGTGGAATCCGCAGGTCAACCGCGGCATCATTCCTTTCGGAACGGCCAGCTTCGGCGGTTCGCCCGCATCGGTCAACTTTGGCGGCAACGTCGGAACCTTGACCGGTCAGAGCCTCTACTCGCGTCAGGGCGGCATCCAGACCTCGAACAACTTCACGGCCCAGGCTAGCTGGACCCCGACGAGTTCGATCATCGCCAGCTTCCGCTTTTCGCGCGGCTTCCTGAACGAAAAGCCCCGCAACTACATGATCCCGACGGGAACCCGTTATATCTGCCAGGCCGGCGGTACACCTGCACAGGTGCTCGCGGGTGCCTGCAGCACGGGTACTGTCGACCCTGCAAACTCGCAAACGTTCAGAGACATCTCGATCCGTACCAACTTCGAGGGTGACTTTACGTACTTCTTGAACGGTCGGGTTCGTCAGGAGATCAAAGGCGGATATCAGTATTTCCGTGTCAGGAATGATGTTGACTCGGGCTACTTCAACACGGGCCGCATCGATCTCTACTATGGTAATACCATCCAGGATCTAGGTGCTACGTCGACCCCGAATCCGTTGGCGATCGGCGCCGGCGAGTTGATCCGTTTCGGTACGAGCGGTGCCGGCCAGAACACCAACCAATCGATCTATGTTCAGGACAAGGTTCAGTTTGGCCGCGTCACCATTAATGCTGGTGTCCGAATTGAAAACGAAGACCTTCCGGCCTTCAACAGCTTTGCTCCGCCGATCAAATTTGGTTGGGGTAAAAAGGTTGCTCCGCGTGTTGGCGTTGCTATCGGACTCAACAAAGCCGGAACATCCAAGATCACCGCCAACTTTGGCGAATTCTTCGATCGTCTGAAATTTGAACTTCCGCGTGGTTCGTTCGGCGGCGATAAGTATCGTGTAGATTTCTTTGACATTCTGCCGACCAGCGGCCCGTTCCGCACGGCGTTCACGACTGCCAGCGTCCTTGGTAATTTCAATGACGCTCCCGGCGGTGCTTGTCCTATGACCGGCTTTATCGGCAGCGGCCTCAGCCGATGCCAGTTTGACTATCGTATCGCTTCGAACAACCCGAACGCTACGATCGACGATGGTAAGGTCGATCCGGCTATTCACCCGTTCCAGCAGAACGAGTTTTCGATCGGGTTCCAGCAGGAGCTCAACCGTAACTATGTTTTGTCGGCACGGTACGTCGACAAACGAGTCATCTGGGCGATCGAAGATGCCGGCGTCCGTAACGATGCAGGCAGCGAAGCCTATATCCTGGGCAACCCGGGTTCAGGTCTTCACTTGCAGTTGCTGAATGCTCGTGGCTATGCCAAGTCGATTAAACCGGAAAGAAAGTATCAGGGCTTTGACATTTCGCTCGATAAGCGTCTTGCCAATCACTACTACTATAACGTCAACTACACGTATAGCCGCCTCTTTGGTAACTATTCAGGTTTGGCAAGTTCGGACGAAGCTGGCCGTACGTCACCCGGCGTCAACCGCTTCTTCGACCTTCCGATCATCGGTTGGACGGCATTGGGCAACAAGGACAACGGACTTTTGGCAACCGATCGTACGCACGTCTTTAACGCTTACGGTTCGTACATCTTTGACTGGATGGGCAGCAAGACGAATTCGACAGACTTCAACTTCTTCCAGACATTCCAGTCGGGTACGCCTCAGTCGACGACCGTCACCTACATCGTTCCGCTTTTCCTGACGAAACGCGGCGATCTTGGTCGCACGCCGATGTTCTATCAGACGGACTTTTCGATCTCGCACAAATACAAATTTGGACGGGATAACA
>JAYVUD010000252.1:0-2743 GCA_043788335.1 Chloracidobacterium sp.
ATGGTTCGGATCGCGAGACTCGAACAAAAGGCCGGTCTGTACGATCAGCTAATGGAGAACAACCGCATCGTCGTGATCGTTCGAGGCGGAGTGGTAAGCGCGATCGCACTTCACGACCCGGAAAAGTTTGAGGTCCTGATCGCGGACGCGGACAATTTTGACGGATGGACCCCGGGCGACGGATATCCGATGGCCGGCCTGGCCGACGTCATGCCGCTAAAAGGCCTATCGGACGTTGAGGACGTTTCCAACATGCTTCGGGTCTTCGACGCAGAGAACCCACGTTGTGAACAGTGCGGTGACGAATTTGCTGCGGACGATGTCGTTGGTGGCTCATTTTGCTCCGTGACATGCGAGAAACGCCGCTGGCGCGAATAAACCGATGAGGCAACTTACACCAATTCAGGAAGCCCGGCGGCAGGAATTGTTTGCCGAACTGCGGGCGAAAGTCTGGACGCCGGACCGCGCCGAGAACATCTTTTCCTATCGTCCGCGCAAGGGCGATATCTGGGAAGTCCGGATTCCTGGGAAAAGTAAAATGACCAAGGAGGTAGGCCGCGTCCACTGTGACTGGTACCGTCGCGACGACGAAAGTCATTGTAAGCATCCGACCGTCGATTGGTGCCGGCTTCCGAAAGGCAGACATACAAGCATCCGCGTTAAGTGGCTGCTCAAATTTGGCAAGCTCGTACGGCGCTCGCCGTCGACAACAAAGAAAGCACATGAATAAAATCACGGATCACAAACTAATTTGGCAGGACTGGAAGAATTGCGAGTCTCTATGCCGCGTACAGATTTTCGAACGGGCCAATGACTGCGATTTCATCATCATCCTGACCGAACCACAGGATAACCCCGGTGTATCGGTTACGAACGGCTGTGACCAGATCGTTGATACGATCTGCCGCCAGCGGAATATCGATCCGGTCGACGTTATTTTTATTGAACATTACGAACAACCTGACGATACATGGGACGAGATAACGTTCACGATCGACGATGACCTGTTAGTGAGATCACCTGTATGGCAACGCCGTTCCTGGGCCTGGGTCGCAGAACTGATCGGGGCCCCCGCGGGTTCCGAATGGCGCGATGTTTAGGGTAAATTAAACGTATGACCGGAGAAGACCTAAAACGACGGCGCAAGGCCCTTGGGATGACACAGAAGCTGCTTGCCGAACGGTGGGGAGTAACTGAGGCCACTATCTCAAATTGGGAAACCGGCGGCTGGCGGATCCAGCATCCGGAGATCATTGACGATGCCCTTTCGTTTCTGGAAAACGGATTGTCAACGGATCAACAAACAACCATCTTTCCCCGACCGGACAAGTAACCCTCCGACAATTAAAGTTTGCTCTGGATAACAATGACGTTATGCCAGAGCAAACACCATTTCGATTTGATCGTGCGAAATTCTTTACCGGGTATAAATCCCAATTTGGAGCCAACCTAAGCCAGTCACAGGTCGACGGGATGAACTTCATTCTCGATTCGATCGAGCTGGACCGGTACATCACTCGCCTTGAGTGGATCGCGTATATGTTCGCGACGACAAAGCTCGAGACGGCACATACGTTCCAACCAATTCATGAATATGGCGGACATGCTTATTTTGTCCGGCGATACGGCAGCCAGACGGCCGTCGGCAAACGACTCGGAAATGAGACTCCCGAGGACGGGGCGACCTACGCGGGCGAGGGCGACGTTCAGCTGACCGGCAAGCATAATTTTGAAAAAGCCGAGGACGCGCTCCTTGAGCAGTACCCGGAGCTGGTGGCCGCGTTCGAAGCCAGGACGGGTAAGATGTTTGATCTAACGGCCGGCGACCAGCCTAACGACCAAGATGATCCCGCAAACGCCGGTGATCCGGCAATTGCCTACGCGATAATGTCCTACGGGATGCGGACCGGTATGTTTACGAGTAAGCGACTTAGCGACTACTTGTCGGCAACGAAAAAGGACTACCGCAATGCACGCCGGATCATCAACACCCTCGATCGCGCCGACATAATCGCCGGTTACGCCGTATCGTTTGAAATCATTCTCAGAAACGCTTTAATGATCTCAAATTCGACAGTGCCAGATCCCGCAGGATCGAAAAGCAGCCCTCCTAGCGAGCCTGCCAACACTGCTGTCGAATCACCGGGGCCGGAGGTGGTGTCACCGACTGCTTCCGGTAACGGTGATAACGTCGCTGCCCAAACTGCTCCGACGTCAGCTCCGTCACAACCAGCCGCAACGTCATCGCTTTGGGATCGCGTTGCCGGATATCAAACAAAACTTGACCAGGTATCGCAACTCAAAAACAGCCTGAACCCGTTCACACCGAGCCTCAGCCCCATCAGCGGCACGTCAGGCGTGACCACGGCATCGATGCATCTCGGTGGGTGGCCAGCGATGATCTGGGGATTCATTACGGGCAATTGGGAATATATCGTTGCCGGATTGGTGTTGATCGCCCTTGGTGTTGGGTATCTGGCCTTGGCAAAACGGAACGCGGCAAAGCGTACAAGCGAGGCTGCGACGGCTTTGCTGCCGGTGAGTACAACGAAATGAAACTACTCCTCGCTATCGCGATCTTAAGCATCGGCATTGCAGCTCAGAGTCCGCCGGTTATCCCAAACGTGGGTTTGACACCCGGTGAGATCTCGCCGCGGGTGACGGCAAAACAAGTATGTAAGAAGGGCTACGCCGGGGGCGTCCGGAGCGTCTCAGATACGCTTAAGAATGCGATCTATCTGCT
>JAYVUD010000253.1:0-16417 GCA_043788335.1 Chloracidobacterium sp.
TCGCCGTCCACCTCTAAGAAATAGGGGCAGTCCTTATGAAACCGAGACAAGCTCCGAATGCCGTGTGGAGACAGAAACTCGTCTTCGTCCAGCATAATGCTGAGGACACGTTCCAGCCTTTCGCGATAGACAACGGCGAGCAACCGCCGTTCGCCGACCCCGGGCGTCCGAGAACAGCTGATCTGATTGATCAGGTCCGGCCGATTTTCCATAAACCACTGCATTCGCTTGTTGAAGGCGGGCATTTTTTCAAGAAGGTCCTGATCGATCGTTGCCACGGCGAACAGCGGTATTAACCCCACGATCGAACGCACGCGTAGCGGCATGCTGAAATTGGCGTCCTCGTTATGAAGTACGTCGTAATAGAATCCATCGGTCTCGTCCCAAAGCGACACTTCGCCGCCGCCGATGTTATTCATCGCGTCCGCAATATACACAAAATGCTCAAAGAACTTGCTGGCAACGTCTTCGTAGACGTCGTCCTCTTTTGAGAGTTCGAGGGCAATCGCCAGCATATTTAGACAGTACATCGCCATCCAGCTAGTCCCATCAGATTGGGCGAGTTTACCTCCGGTCGGCAGGGGGCGTGAGCGGTCAAATATACCGATGTTATCAAGTCCTAGGAATCCGCCCTCGAAAACATTATTGCCATCGAGGTCTTTGCGATTGACCCACCAGGTAAAGTTGATCATCAACTTCTGAAAGACGCGTTCCAGGAATTTTCTATCCCCGACCCCAGTCGTTTTTTCGTCTATCTGGTACACCCGCAGGGCCGCCCATGCGTGAACAGGTGGATTTACATCGCTAAACGCCCATTCGTACGCCGGCAACTGGCCGCTCGGATGCGTATACCATTCGCGGAGGATCAGGATCAACTGGTCCTTGGCAAACTGCGGATCAATAACGGCGAGCGGGATGCAATGAAATGCCAGGTCCCAGGCGGCGTACCACGGGTATTCCCATTTGTCCGGCATTGATATCACGTCGGAATTGTATAGCTGCTGCCACTCACTGTTGCGTCCCGTGCGTCGTGAATCGGGCGGCTTGGGCATTGCCGGGTCTCCGTCGATCCATTCCTTGACGATGTAATGATAAAACTGCTTGGACCAAAGCATTCCGGCGAACGCTTGCCGCTGAACATTTTTCTCATCTTCAGTCAGGTCGTGCGGAACGAGTTCATCGTAAAACTCATCGGCTTCGCTTTTTCGCAGAGCAAAGATCGCATCGAACTTATCGAACGCCGCGGCCGATTGCTCGAGTTCTTGGTCCGTAAATCTGACGCGCACGACTGTCTCCGAACGGGCGGGAATCGTAAGTTTGTAGTTTGCCGCGGCCTTGGTGCCGGTTTGGTTGGGGTTTACGGTGTCGGCGCCATTGTTAACGATGTACTCGTTTATCCCGTCTTTGACGTACTTTGTTCGATTTGGTGCACCGAAAAGACGCTCGTTGTTTGTGTCGTTTTCGGTGAATAGGAGTTCCGCGGGGTCTTCGAAATAAAGATATCGCGAGCCAAGCGTCGCGTGGGTCGCTGCAATAGTGTTGGTTCCCGGCGCGGCAAGATGGCTTTGGGGCGGCACGCCCGTCCACGACCACGTGTTTCTGAACCATACGGTTGGTAGGATATTGATCGTGGCTCGGTTCGGGCCGCGGTTGGCGACGGTTATCTTGACGAGCAGATCATCGGCGTCGGCTTTGGCGTATTCGACGAATACGTCAAAGTATCTGTCTTCGTCAAAAACGCCTGTGTCGAGCAACTCAAATTCCCGGTCCTGTTTTCCCCGACCTCGGTTCCCCTCGATGAGATGCTCGTATGGATAGGCCGCCTGCGGGTATTTGTACAGGTACTTCATGTACGAATGGGTCGGGGTCGAGTCAAGGTAGTAATAAAGCTCCTTGACGTCCTCGCCGTGGTTTCCCTCATTGCCGGTCAGGCCGAAAAGACGTTCCTTGAGAATCGGGTCGACGCCGTTCCACATCGCGACCGAGAAGCAAAGATCTTGCTGGCGGTTGCAAATGCCGGCGATGCCGTCCTCGTTCCAGCGATATGCCCGCGAACGGGCGTGGTCGTGCGGAAAATAGTCCCACGCCGAGCCATCCGCCGAATAATCTTCGCGGACCGTCCCCCAAGCACGCTCGCTGACGTACGGGCCCCAGCGTTTCCAATATTTTGTGCGGGCGTTTGACTCGGCAAGGCGTTGGTTTTCAGCGTTCATAAAATATACCCGGTTCAGTGGCCGGCCTGCGTTTGTCTCCGGCCGGCGGCATTGAGACACGATCGAGGCCTGAAACGCGTTGGCGAGCTAGGCAAACTTAGCAAACGGGCACCGATGCGAGTATTATAAGCGAAACGGCGTGAATTCCGGGTTTGAGTGAGAGGGAGAATCTGAAATGGATATTTATTTTTTGATCTTTTCGCTGTTTTTTCCGCGGATCGTGTTGCTCGTTTACCTGTTCCTGCACCAATTCCCGCACAACTCAGTCCCGGTCTGGGCCGATCTCGTGCTCGGCGTGTTCATCCCGCGCGTGCTGATACTGATCTATATCTACCAAAATATGGGAGCCGACAATGTCTGGTTCGTCGCCCATTTGATCGTTATGATAATGACCTACTTCGGCGGTGGCCGCGAAACAGCACGACGTAGAAGGCTCCGGCGGGAGAGGTGAACAGGCGATAATCGAGTTGTTTTGAAGATTACGCAGCGAGTAGATGCCGACGTGGCTCAGGAATCATATCGCCAAATTCGCGTGCGGTTGCGAGCCATAATTCAATCGCATCATTTATGTTCTGAACAGCTTCTACCTGGGTCTTTCCGTGAGCCATGCATCCGGCAAGCTCCGGCGTTTCCGCAACAAAAATCTCGTCGTCGTCCCAAAAAATAATAATCCCGTATTTCTGAACCTTACCGTTTTTCACAAATCGTAATTTTTGATGACTTCCCCAATTCGGCCCTTTTGAATTCATAGCCCGGCTTATCAGCGGTTCGTTTCGTCGGACGACCGGCACGAATGCTTGTCTAAGCTATTCCATACAGGCATTCACGATCGCGGTTATGTCGTCGAGCAAACTGGTATTCGCTTTTGCGATAAACTTTGCGTTTCTGGATTTGTAATCGATCGCTTTGACCTGCTCAACCATTATGAAACCCGTCAATGATGAGGCTTTCGGAACAGGCAGATGAAAAGGAATTTTGCGGTCAGTGTTGGTTATCGGGCAAACAATTGCCATACCCGTCGCTTTGTTAAAAGGAAAGTTGCTAACGACTATCGCGGGCCGTCGACCTTTTTGCTCGTGTCCGGATTGCGGATCAAATGTGACGCTGATGAGATCGCCTTTCGTGGGGATATACATTTACCAAACTTCCTTTCCGACGGGCTTTCCAAAATCTTCTTCACTTACCGAATAATCTGCGGGCATCCGCGAGATCATTTCGGCTAGATCAACCTTTTTCTGGGCGGGTTCCGGCAGAAGTTCCGAAACGACAACATATATCTTTGCACTCTTCGGCAAACGCACGCCTTTTGCCATTCGGATCTTGCCGTTTACGATCTCTCCTTGAAATGTTGCGACTTCCATGATTCCACCTCACGCCCATCATAACACTCTTTTGAGCGATGATTGTAGACGTAATGTTCGTTGGAAAATGTTTCGCGACTCGCGGCGGAGATCAGTTGCGGGGTTTTAGGGCGGGGCGTTCGGGATTGGGGCCGGGGGTGGTTGAGTAGGAGAGGATGGTTCCGCCGAAGCCGACGGCCCAGCCGCGTTTGCCGTTGAAGGTGACGCGGTCGAGGCGGTGTTTGACGCGTGAGTTTTCGGGGAACCAGGTGTTGCCGGCGTCGACTGTGCGGATGATGGTGCCTTCGTCGCCGACGGCCCAGCCGTTTCGCGATGTTGCGAAATAGACGTCGCGGAGGTCGGCGACGGTATTTGAATACTGAGTCCGCCAAACACGGCCGCCGCCGGTCGTGGCGACGATGACGCCTTTGGCACCGACCGCCCAGCCGAGCTTGGGCGAGACAAAGAACACGGAATTGAAGCGTGCATCGGACACGCCGGTCAACGAAGCATTGTTCCATGACACACCGCTGTCTTGGGTAAACAGCAGCGTGCCGCCCGAGCCGACGATCGCTCCCGATGAACCCGACGAATACGCTCCACCGAGCAGTAAGTAGCGGAAGGCGGACGGCGTTTTTTTCCAAGTGCGGCCGTCGCCCTGCAACTCGAAGAATACGCCGCCCTCGCCAAAGGCGGTACCGCGGCCTTGTTTGTTGAAAAGAATGGTTGTGATGCGTTCGCGGCCGCCATCGGTGAACTCGATCGATTCCCACGTGCGTCCACCGTCGACCGTCCGGCGCAAATACGACAATGCACGCCGTCCGCGCGAGTAAACGTCGCGTTCGCACAGCATCCAGCCGGTATTTTCATCGACGAAGCGGATCGCGAGCAATGTGTCGGTCGTAAATTTCGGCGTGGTGGCCCAGTTGTCGCCGCCGTCGGTGGTCGTGAGCATTGTGCCCTCTGATCCGACGATCCAACCTTTGGTGTCGTTTAGAAAATAGACGTCGTGCAGCCAGGCAAAGCTCGACGAACGCTGCTTGACCCAGTCGGCATTTGCCGCCTGAATGCATAGCAGGAATATTAGGAATGTAGCGAATTTACGCCCCATCGCCAGTCTCCTTCGCGGCAGAGTTGCCGGACAACCGATCACAGCGGTATGCCGACGGCTCCGCGAAAGGCAGATAGTCTCGAGATCACATCGAGGAGTTTGGAAAGCGTAAAGCCTTTGCCGGAGACGAACACCTGATCGCCGGGGTTGAGGAATACCATGTCGATCTTGCCCTGTTTGAGATCGATGAGATTGATCGTTTTCGAAGTGATGCGGTTGCCGCCGTTATAGCTGAATATCACGACGTTCTTTTCGTTGGCGTCCTTGTTGACTCCGCCAGATTCGACGATCGCCTCGAAAACACTAACCTTGCGGTCAAGTACGCGGACGCCGGGAGTATTTACATTTCCCATAACGCTGTAACGGGCGGACATTGCCTTATCGAGCGTTACGGTGACCTTGGGGTCGATGATGTATTCGTCGAGTTTCTTTGTGACTTCGTCGGCTACCTGCTCGACGGTCTTGCCTCCGACCATCACTCCCTCGCGGATCAGCGGATACGAGATCTTGGCCGTCGGCGGCACGGTAATCGCGGTTTTGCAATAATCAGGGCACTGGCCGAAGACCTCGATCGAGATGACGTCGTTGGGGCCAAGCCGGTACTCTTTAAGGAAATTGTTGTAGACCGGCATTATCGCCGCCTCTTCCGGTGAATCGTACTTTGTCGAATCGGTTTTATCGACGGGCGGCGTCGAAGATGGTGCGGGCAGGACATCCACCTTTTTGTGCGTCGCCGGCTTTTTCTTCGTGACAGGTGGGACCGTTTGGGCGAACGTACCACCCGATAAGGCAAGGATTACCGCCGCTAATACTAACCATCTTCTCATTGTGCTCTTGGACCTCATTTCTAAAACTCCGTTAGCCGATAAAACGTCTATTGGATGCCAAAATACAGTTTCTTTGCTGCCTATCAACGTCCCTTTCCGAACAAAACCGTCTTGAAAGTGTCGAAGACGATGACCATATCCAGCGTCAAACTCTGATTCTTGATGTAATACAGATCATACTGCAGTTTCTGGATCGCATCATCTACCGAGGCCCCATACGGGTACTTGATCTGTGCCCATCCGGTCAGGCCGGGTGCCACCAGATGGCGATGTTCGTAATAATGTATCTCGGTTGCGAGCTGCTTGACGAAGTGCGGCCGCTCGGGTCGCGGCCCGACAAAATTCATTTCGCCCTTCAAAATATTCCAAAACTGCGGGATCTCGTCGATCCGGGTCTTACGGATTATCCGGCCGACGAGCGTCACACGCTTGTCGTTATCTATTGCCCATACCGGTTTCCCGTCAGCCTCGGCATCCGTCCGCATGGACCGAAACTTGATAACGTTAAATGGTTTACCATTCTTGCCGACCCTTTCCTGAAAATAGAATATTGGTCCTCGAGACTCCAGTTTGATCAGGATCGCGGTCAGAACGGCGATCGGGAACGATAGAATCAGTCCTGTCAAAGCAAGCGCCCGATGTGCACCCTCGCGAAAACGTGCTTTCGCACGCGAATCACGCTCTCGCCCGGCAAAGATGAGCCACGACGGCCGAACCATGTCGATGTTGACCTTTCCGGTGATCCGTTCAAAAAATGACGTACACTCTTCGATCGTAACATCGCCGGCAAGACTCATTTTCAACAATGCCTCGGTCGGAAATGCTCCACGCCGTTCGCGAACGGCGATGACGACACGGTCGATCTTTTCGCTGCGAATGATGCCCTCGAGATCATTGGTTTTCCCGAGGATCTCGGAACGCCCAAGTTGTTCTTTCGGTTTACTGCCATTCTCTGAGATAAAGCCGACTATTCGATAGCCGGCGTCCCTCCGCTCCCAAACGGCCTCAGCCGTATCGAGAGCCGCCTTGCCCGTACCGACAACCAGGACCTTTTCACCGATCTCCGGGTGACCGGTCAGCAAGTGAATGAAGATCCGCCAACCCAGTAACAATACTAGTACGAGCGGAACCGCGATAACGAGAACTCCGCGTCCCAGAAGCAAACGCGGTTCAAGATAGAATAGAAAGGCGAGACATGTCCATGCGATTCCTAATGCTTGGACGAGGCGGAGCAGCAACTCCCGCCTGTTTGTCATTACGACATAATCGTAGAGGTCGTAAAAGTAAAGGTTGACAATACAAACGAGCGAAACAAGGGCGATCTTTACCCAACCTTTCTTCTCGTTTAACTCATAAAGCGGCCCGTCCGGCCCGAGACGAATAAACATCGCCAGAATAATGCCGCCGTATATGAACGCAGCGTCAGCGACTATCAGCGAAAATGTTCTCGGGCTAATCCGTCCGACTTTCATTTCGGTTCACTAACTTTATACCTATGTTCCGACCCCGTCGTTGAGCCGCTTGTAATTGTAATACCCATAATTATAATGGGTTTCGGCCAACACGTCCTCACTTTGGTTAAGCACGACCCCGAGCATCCGATCTTTGGGCAGTTGTTCCAGCACACGTTCGAGCGAACTGCACTTAGTGCGATTTGCACGAATGACGAGCATCGCTCCGTCGGCGTGATTGATCAAAACCGTGGCGTCGGTGAAAATCCCGAGCGGCGGAGCGTCGATGATCACGTAATCGAACATCTCACGTGCTTCTCGCAGGATCTCCTTGAATTTTGGGCCGGAGATAAGCTCCGCGACATCATTTCGAGCGTCACCGCCCGGCAGAATATGAAGGCCTGACGGTTCGAGCCTGATGATCGCGTCTGTCAACTTGGTATCGCCGGTTAAAATATCGGAAAGACCTTTGTCTGCGTCTATTCCGAGATAGTCGGCGAGACTGGGCATACGCAGATCGCTGTCGATGATCAGACATCGAACGCCGTCTGTTTGAGCGAGGAGCCACGAAAGGTTGAGGGCCGTGACCGACTTTCCCTCGCTCGGATTGACACTGGCGACGACGATCGCCTGCAATTTCTGACGTTGGCTCTTATGCAGGACGTGGGTCCTGAGACTGCGATATTCCTCGCAATATGATGAATTAGGATGAGTGATAGCGACGAGACGAGGCTCGACGCGTTCAGCGTCAACGCTCCAACTGACAAAGTCAGGCAGAGTTTTGACGACTGAACGCGTCAAGCTGTCGGCGTTCAAGTTTGCCCCGGCAGTTAAATCCGTTTTCAAATCAGGGAGTGCCGTCCCGATCATAGAACCCGGCTGCCCAATGAACGCCGAACCTGGACTTCCGATCTTAATGTCGCCATTGAGGAAAAGTTCGGGTGGCGTATTTGCCGTCCGTCCGCTCTTGTCGAACGGAACGACGTTTTGCGTCGTGAACAATTCCGGTGCATTCGGATCTTCGGTTCGTTTCTTTTGGAGTGCTTTTAGTATACTCATCGTCACTTTCTCCGTTTTCACGGTTCTGAAATTAGTAGAAACCGCCAATTTCCTCAATCTCGAGATTGACGTCGTCCAGTTCCTCAAAATCTAGTTCAAAATCGTCGTGAGCCGCTTTCTTTATCGGATCAACGCTCCGGCCATTCGACGATACAGGATTGTCATTTCTGAACATCGGCCTTGCTGCCTCTGCTCGTTGTCCGTCCCAGAGGTCGTCCTTTGCGTCTGCACGCATTACGTGACCGACCGGAATATCCTTTTCATCTGAGGATGAAACCCCCGGCACTTGAGGCAAAAGGTCGAGATTTTCGGCAACTTCCTCGATTATCTGGCGGCTAATGACCCGTTCGCCGGCAGCGTAGGCGGTAAGCATCGCATTGTCGCAAAGGTTGTTGATATTTCGCGGGATGCCCTCGGAGCACTGAAAGATCAGTTCGACCGCTCCACGGGTGAAAACGTTTGGCTGATCCGAACCAGCGATCAACAACCGCTCAGTGATATAACGGTTGACCTCGTCGACGGTCGGGTACTGATGCATATTGCACCGCAGGGCAACACGCTGTTTCAATTGCCGTAAGTTTGGCTGATTGAGTTTGTCACGAAGTTCGGGCTGTCCGGTCAACACGATCTGCAAGTGTTTGGCGTTGTCCGACTCGAAATTCAGCAACAGTCGGATCTCTTCGAGAACGTAATCTGAAAGCTCGTGGGCTTCGTCGATGATGATCACCGTGCGAAGTCCGCGCCGATGGCGTTCTTCCAGCACCTTGCCCATCACGCTCAGCAATTCAGCCTTGTTGTTCCAGTCTTTGATCCCAAGCATCTGCGTGACGTGATGATAAAATTCGTCGATCGAGAGCCGCGGATTAAAGACATATGCCGCCAGCACACTCGAATCGAGACGCCGCAGTATCCATCTGAGAGCCGTCGTTTTGCCGGTTCCGACCTCGCCGGTCAGGACGATCAGGCCCTTGGCGTTCTCAAGCCCGTAATATAGACTCGCCAACACCTCGTTGTAACTCGGTGTGAAAACAATGAAACGCGGATCGGGTGTCAGCGTGAATGGAATGTCGGTTAAGCCGAAGAATTCTTTATACATACTTACCTCTCAGGTAACTCACTTTCTAAATTCAGGCATCACTTGTGGGGATCGTGTGCAGCTATCATTCAAAATACATCTGCCTATGAAACGAGCCGGTCGAACAACCTCGTGGCCTCAAGGAGCAGCACGATCGCAGGTATGATCGCAATCGCAGCGACAACCCCGGCGGCTAACTTCAGCCAGTAGGATCTTTTTATCCAAGTCTTCTCCGCATGAGACAAAAGTGGCGGCACCGATGCGAGCACAGGCAGGCCGGTGTAATGCTTGGCGTCAGCGATGTTCTGTATCCTCAACAGCCTCGGCACTTCGGTTACCGCCGTAAATATAAGACCAATCAACAAGCCGAACGCAGTCCCGATGAGCGTCAGCAAAAACCGCTTCGGAGCTACCGGCGACTGCGGTACATTGGCCGGGTCCTGCACGCGAATCGTCTCACCCTGAGCGTTTGTCTCGACGCCGACGACGGTCTCCGCTTCGTTCTTTTTCTTGAGTATTTCGTCGTAGGACTGTTTGGCGGACTGGTACTGTGCGGTTACACCCTCAAGTGCGACCTTTACGTTCGGGATCGCGTTGATGCGGGTTTCGAGGGCCGCTATCTGGGCCGAATTTTGCCGAAGTTCAGTATCCTTTGCCGCCATTTGCAGTTCGATTTGCCCAATCGACGACTGAATACGCTGATTATCAAGCTCGAGGCTCTTTTTCTGCATATCGATCTTACGCAGGCTCGCCTGACTGGCGGATTGGACCCGGGTCGACGAGTTTTTTCTAAGTCCCTCGATCTCGTCATTAATGCGGGTGATCTCGTTCTGTTTGGCAATTACCGCAGGATGCTTTTCCTTGTAGACCTTAAGGAGATTGTCTAACTGGCCGGTCAATTCGGCACGTTTTTGAACCAATTGAGCATACGCCGGCGTATCCTCGATCTGGCCGGCCTGCCGTGCACTGTCCTGCGTATCTTTTTCGCCGAAATCCTCTATTAGCCGCATCTGCCGGTTGTTGGCCGCGATCGCATCGCTTTGGCGGCCGCGTTCATTCATGAGCGTTTCCTTTTCCTTCGTGATGTTACCCTCCCGGTCGCGCAAACCGGTCAGTTGTGCGACCAGGCCTTGTTCCGACTCAGGCAACGTGGCGACATTCGACGTCATGATATCGAGACGCTGCCTTTCGAGCCCATCAAGTGCGGTCTTTTTTTCGTTCAGTTGGCGGTCGAACAGGTCCTTGGTCGATTCGGCGTTTTCGGTCTTGTACCTTACTTGGGCATCGACGTATTTGCTGGCAAGTTCAGCCGTCACATTTCGTGTCGCCTGAGGATCGCGATCACGGTAACGGATGCGAAATGCCGCAATCTTATCGTTACCACTGTTCTCGAGTTCGACCTTTATATTTTTGTACAGTTTCTCGACTATGAGCTCCATTGGAACCCCGGAATTTCGTTCGGATTTGTACAGATCGTATTTCTGGATCAACGGTTCAAGCGACGAACGGCTCAGGACTTCCTGATTAATTGTCTGAAGCCGCTGTGATAGATCCTCGCTCGACAGTGATTGAACGAGACTCGACGATATAGTCGGCGGCTTCACGGTCAACAGCGACGTCGACTCGTAAATACTGGGTAACTTGTAGACGACATAGCCGATCGCGGCCGTCATAGTCAGCATCGGAAGTAGAATAAGATACTTCTGCCTCTTCAAAATTGCGGCTATTTCGCCCGCACTTCTTTGTCTGAATTCTATGCTCATTTTCGTTATTACCGGGTCGCTCTCAACCCTTATCGACTTGTTTTTCAGATACCTCTGTTGAATCTTTCAGTCTAATGGACCGCCGTAGCAGGACGGCCGCGGTCACCAGCGCCGCACCCATTACGAGCAATCCCACAGCCTCGGGGATCCGCGCCGCAAATGCTTCGAACACTGCCAATATCGTTAACGCAAAAATCATCATGATCATTAAGAGACAATTCGATGTTACAAACTCGCCAAAACGCTCTTTGCATCCCCGATCTCCTTCGAGGTGAGCGCATTTTGGAACTTAAGCGAGGTCTCGATCTCGCGACGTGCTCCGGCTTTGTCGCCGGCACGGGCTAATGCGCTTCCAAGTCTGACGCGATATCCCGGGTTTGAGTTGTTACCACTCTTCTCGTCGATGGCAACGGCCTTGCGAAACTGCTCGACGGCGGGCGAATAGAGACCCTTTTTCAAATATATGTAGCCGAGCGTGTCGTAAAATCCAGCGACGTTCTGATTCTTTCCAACAGATAATGTCGCAAGCCGCAGAGCCTCGTCGAGGTTTCCTTGGTTGTCGGCGATGAGCCACGCCAAATTGTTTGCGGCGATGGGCGACTCGGGGGCGAGGTCGAGTGCCCGACGGTAGTGTTTTTCAGCCTCGGATGCGTTGCCGCGGGCGTCCTCGAGAATGCCGAGCATCGTGAAGACCGGTGCGGACGGGCTGATCGAAATCGATTTCTGATACTGCTCGATAGCGGCAGCAGTTTCGTTTCGCGCGACAAGCAGGGACGCGTACGCCGAGTAGGACGGCAGATAATTACCATCGAGCTCGATCGACTGTTTCAGCTCGGCCTCGGCCGGCCCGACATTATTTTCGGCAGTGAATATCGTTGATTTCAGATAGTGGAGCGCGGCGAGCACATCGCTGCGGCCGAGGTTGCGGCCGACTATCTCGTCGACCTTAGCGTGTGCCTGAACGAATTGCCGCAGGCCCATCGACACATTCAAATATCCGCTGAGGGCGTCGAAATTCGCGGCGTCCATCGTTAGAGCCTTATTGTAAAGATCGAGAGCGGCGGCAGAGTTCTTTTCCGCAACGAAGGCTTTGGCAAGATTGACGACGGCGGCAGACGAATTGGGCGATCGGTTGGCCACTTCTTGCAGGTCGGCCTTAGCCTCAGTGATCTTGCCAAGTTCGAGGTATGCGAGACCCCGCGAGGTCAATGCCCGCACCTGCAAGTCCTGCAGCATCAACGCGTTAACATCGGCATTCGCCGTCGTCGAACCGGCTTTTGTATAAAGCAGATTTGCCTGTTTGAGGGCCTCGGCCGGGTCGCCTGTGGCCATCGCAACCTGGATCTTTAACAAGATCGTCTTGAGGAACGTCGGATGATAGCGTTCGAGGTCGGCGATAAACGCCTTGGCCTGATCGGTCTGGCCAATCGCCAATTTCGCCTGCGAAATATAGAACAAAGCCTCACGCTGGCTCGGCTGTTTTTTGAGAATTGACTCTAGATCCTTGATGGCCGCGTCCGGGTGGCTCTCCATCAACGCGAGACGAGCTCGCAGCATCAGAGCCTCAGCGTCGTCGCTGTTTATCTTAAATAGTGCGGTAAGTTGCTCATTGACCTTAGCGTTATCCTTGCGTTCGAGGTATATTTCACCGATGCGGTAGCGGGCAAGGACGTACTCGGGCGTGTCGGCGATTATCTGTTCGAGTGTAGCGATCGCCTCGGGCTGACGCTGAGAATTGGAGTAAAATCCCGCGAGTTCGAGACGGCTCTCGGGGCTGTTTTCCTGAACCTGGACGAGCTGTTGATAGGCGGCCTCAGCCTTGTCAAACTGGCGTGTCGCGGCGAAAAATTCGGCCATCGCCTCAAACGCCCCGATATTCGCGGGTTCGGCGGCGATCGCTGCCTGAAACTGCCTTTCTGCCTCGGTGTTACGGCCTGCGTACATCAGAAAACGGCCGTATTCGGTCATTCCGAGCGCGGCTCCCGGATTCATCGAAATTCCCTTTTGAATGGCGGCCTCGGCCTGGGCGGCCATCTCGTGCGACATATAATATCGCGATAGGCTGAGGTATGTTTCGGTGCGTGTGGGATCGATCGCGATCGCCTCATTCATCTTGGCGAGGATCTCGGACTCGGGGCGGTTCTGTGCCGCGAGGATCGACGCTTTAAGTACGTAGCCCTCAACAAATTTCGGGTCTTTGGCGACGATCTCTTGCTGTAGCTTTTCCGTCTCGGCAATTAGCGGCGGTTGGACGAGCAGGAAATAATTACCGAGCCGGGATTTGGCATCGAGGTTCGATTCGTCGAGTTCAACGGCCTTTCGCAGTTCATCGAGTGTTTCGTTGAACATGCCGAGATTCTCGTACGCCCGAGCCAGTCCCCAGTGGGCCTTGGACGACGTTTTGTCAGATTCGACGGCCGCGCGAAACTGCATCATCGCGTCGTGAAATTTTCGTTTTTGGAGGTAATCTTCGCCCTTGGCAATAAACTTCGCGGTCGAACCACCGCAAGCCAGCAAAAATGCGGCTATCGCAAGGGTCAGGGCAAGCCTGAGGACACGGGTCCTTTTGTTGGGGCACTCTTTCACTAACATAGACTAATGAAAACTCCGGATTAGTCTTTGACCGCGTTCGGCAACCGGGGCGTTGGCTTCCGAGTCGTCAAAAACAACCTATTTTTCCCTGTCCCGCTGAACTGTCGACGGAACGCGCCTGGAAACATGATTTTTCAAGAAAACGTGAGCTTGCGGCAAAGCAAACTCTCGCTCGTGACTAAAAAAACGATCAATCGACGACCGATTTCAGAATTTGTATCGATGTACCGGGAATTAATTCGAGAGACACGACAATTCGGCATTACTACAAACTTCGGCCGTATATACGATTACCTTTAAAGTAGCACACTCTCGGCCCGGCACCCAAATACTTTCCAGTACAACTCGCGACCCATAAAATCCGTTCGAGAACCGGCCCAGTCCGACCAAATATACCGTCCAGGTCACATCATAGACCCCTCCAGGTCACATCAGTCTAAATCGACGGAAACAGTATTTCATCAATACCATTGGTGACCAACGGTTTGACCGGTAATATCGACGGCCATGAGCGGCGTATCGACCGTGATTTTCGGTTGTCGGCCGGATCCGAGCTTTCAGTTTGCAACTTTCAGCTCTCAGATTTCACTTTTTACTTTTTACCTTTTACTTTTTAATCTTGCGTTTCATCCTTGCAATTTCCGCCTATGTTTGCTACGCTGAAAAGAGTCACTTTTGGAGGAAATATTTCGATGGGAAGAGAATGGCTGTTATATGACGATCTGACGGAGAGGCGGCGGGAGCACCACTATTAAGTGTCGATGAACCGAGCAGGCGGGATCGTGCTTAACCGATATGTTTTCGAGGCCCTCGGGAACCCGGAGGCGGCTTATCTGCTATACGACCCGCAGACGGACTCGATAGGGGTCAAACCGGCGAGCCGGCAGGTCCCGAACGCTTTCGTGATTCGCGTCAGCACAAATTGCGGTCATCGAATTATCTTTGGCAAACCGTTCACCAAAAAATATAACATCATTATCGACTTCACCGTCCGCTTTCGCACCCCCGAGATCGAAGACGGCATCCTCGTCCTAAACCTCCGCGATACAGTAAGCGTCGTCCGCGGCTACGGCGGCCCGCGGAAAGCGGACGTAACCGGAAAGACGCAGCAGACGTGAGACAGGGGGAAGAGGCCAGGAACGGACTTGCCCACGAAAGGGCTCGAAATTTGGTATCGGTCTCTTTCGTGATTTTCGTCTGTTTCGCGGTTGAAAGCTCCTGCCCGCTGCTCTCGTCGATTTTGTAAACGACGCCAATTTGTTAGGGTTTCGGTTTTAACCCGGATTACGCATTAGGAATTTTTCCTGAGTGATTGGGTTTTCCTTGCGATCTCTGCGTCCGCCTCATCGATCTCCGCGTTGAAGTTATGTTGAATAGCATTCGAGATTGGTTTAACTCCTAGGCCGGAGAGCAAGACGCGGAGTCCGCTGAGGATCCCGCGAAATTGTAATTTCTGCACAAACTTTCTTTAAGACGTAATCTGGGTTTAATCCGGCAGCTTTAGCCGTCTTTCCGCGTTCCGCGGCGGATAGACACGCACTTTAGGGCGTGATTAGTGGCTAGAAATATTAGAGGGCGTTTTAACGTCCTTATCGGGTTGGGCTTTAGCCATCGTCCT
This sequence comes from Chloracidobacterium sp., assembly GCA_043788335.1. GTDB lineage: Bacteria > Acidobacteriota > Blastocatellia > Pyrinomonadales > Pyrinomonadaceae > OLB17. The sequence continues at coordinate 15,050 of JAYVUD010000253.1, forward strand.
CGTCGTCTGAAAATTTCTCCAGCCGCTCGTTCGTAGTGCCATTTTTGTGATGTTCTTTCTGATTATTTATGTAATCGATAACAAATTGTATATCCTTAGTTCCAAACGAAAGAATACCGTATCCGCGTTGCCATTCCAGAGCCTTTGGCTGGACTTCGTGATTGATGTAGTAGGAACTCGAACCTTTTAGTTTTCCGATCCAATCTGAGACAAGAAGATTTGGCTGCAAGCTAACGCCGATATGAACGTGGGTCTCGATGCCACCGATAGCGTGAAGTCTTGCTCCGGGCGTTTCGAGAATTTTGTGAGTTAGGTAGTGATAAAGGCGGCTTTCGATCCGCTAATTTATCATCGGCAGACTCGTTTTGGTGTGCCAAGTTATGTGAAAGTTGATCTCTGAATAAATGCTGTTCGACATATCTGTTAAAGCTATTTAAAGGACGTTAAAACGCCCTAAGGCTCATTTACCCATACTACCCACGTGCTAAAGTGACGTGGCTATTTGCCCTTCGGGAAACCCGCGTAAACGCGGCTGAGACACGAGCGGCGGTGCGTTTTGATCGATGACTGTTAAAATGCGAAAGATGTGACGCGTTTGTTGTAGTAGGTGCCGGACGATCGGATGCGGAATTGGGCGTCGGGGGTTTGGGTGATCCGGTATTCGACAGTTTTTGATCCGCCGCGTTCGACGACCAGGGCATACTCCGCCACCATCTACTTCGCACCCACGACGTCAGTAACCGCCGACGCAGGCTGACCAAAGGCTACAAGCCGTGGACTTAGAGGGCGTCGGGGTCATCGTCGGGCAATTCCCGCTGGGGGATCACATAGATGCGAGCTCTTATTCTTCTCGGTAGATGGGTGATCGCCTCGTGGAGCGATTCGAGATCGCCTGGCAATATTCGATCGAGAGCTTTGGCTATCTCGATGGGGTTGCGGGTCGCGTAATTCACGGGCAAAGGTGTTAGGTCGCAGCGAAGCGGATTGTACCAAGTTGGATTCTTATATAGGACTGCGGTGGGTATTATTGTGCCGTTTGCTCTCTGATCTACGGAAAAGGCCCGCCGCCTCAACTTGATAACCTTAACTAACCTCTTAGGCTTGCCCCACGATACAAATTCGCCCTCGGTTGCGATCAAAAACGGTTTAGTTGAGACGACGATAGACGGCCTCGCTTCGCCGAGTTTGAAGTGCTCAAAAAGACCCACGTAACGGACGATCGCCATCGTCGAAAAATAGACGGTGACCAATAGCCAAGCGGGATGGTGGAAAATTGCCGCGATCACGGACGAAACGGCGACCGCGCCAGGATATGCGTCGGTCGGATAGAGTCGGAGCCAACTCAGCAATTCAAACCTGACGCGAGCC